>NZ_LR213783.1 GCF_900659865.1 Hyella patelloides LEGE 07179 | reverse complement strand
CTGTGTCAGCTATCGATGTATACGTCAGTCCTATGATGCATAGTGTCGCAGACTGTATGTGTCACTCTGTATGTACTGCAATCCCCTTAGTTCCTGTCCTTGGCATCTGGCACGCCTCCCTTCTACTGGTCGTCAGGGCGGCAGTTCATTGAACGTTTCTCAAAAGTTTTCGTCTTCCGGATATTTTGTTGCGTTACGTTGTTGTACGTAGCTCATGAATCAAATGTTCAGTTATTCCTGACGGATCGTCAGTTATTTAGAAATGACGGAAAATACTGAAGTTTCAGCTAGATTAATCATACGTAGTCAGGTTCGGGTTCGGTTCTGGATCGGATTCAGGTTAGGTTCGGGTTCGGGTTCGGGTTCGGGTTCGGGTTCGGGTTCGGGTTCGGGTTCGGGTTCGGGTTCGGGTTCAGGCTCTTCTCCTGAATTATCAGTAGCAAAACTTAAATCACTATCGCCAAATAAAATAGCAGCACTAGAAATGGTGTTATCTTCTTCATTGGGAGTGGCGTTAAAAATAATTTCATCTGCACCATCACCATTCATATCAAATAGTCCAAATCCCACACCATTATCTGTTCCTAATATTTCAAGAGCGTTGGTATTGGGGTCATTAAGGTCTACAGTTGCAGGAAATGCTTCTTGACTACCTAACAGAATGTAATAATCAACTTCTTCGTTATCAGCTCCAGTACTGTTGTTCAAAAATAAATCATCAATGCCATCCCCATTAATATCTCCTCCCTCAGTAGCATTTAAATTGCTGTCATCAAAGACAAAGCCATTCGTTCCATCAAGGCTATTAAGATCGAGATTGGTAGGAATGCTATCGCTACCAAAAATGACATAGGTTGAGTTATCAACAAAACTTTGAACTATTAAATCTTGTCGGCTATCTCCATTAAGATCGATAGTTGAGCTAAACTGTACCGCAGAATCTATAGTAAAGCCATTGCTTCCATCGATATTAGCTACATCAAAAGTAGTAGCTGTATTGTCGCTACTACCATAGATGACAAAAAGTTCCCCTGACTGCTCATTTTCCGAGTTAGAATCGGGTATTTTGTCAAAAATAATATCTCCAATACCGTCCCCATTAATGTCTTCTACAAGAGTTCCCGTCACTAACTCATTGACATCATCATCGGTATTAGCTGCTTGTTGAGTAATAGTGAAACCTTCGTCACTAGCTAAAGAGTCTAAGTCTAATTCCGCAGGAAATTCGCTACGACCAAAAACAACATAGTTAGTAAAATTTTCATCATAAGAACTAAAAATTAAGTCATCTAAATCATCTCCGTTAACATCAACTGTCCCTATTCCAGCAGTAAGGAATGTATTATTTGTATTGCTAGTAGTAACATCAAAGCCATTGCTACCATCTATATTGGAGATGTCCAACTCAGCAGGATAATCACTCCGACCAAAGATAACTGTGTTGACAGGAGGAGAATTGTTCTCTGGAGTTGCAGTAGTCAGTAAGAGAAAGTCGTTAATATTATCATTATTGATATCGCCGTCAATAGAAGGGAAAGCGACGACAGGATTTCCACCATCAGAAATAGTAAAACCATTACTGCCATCTAGAGTAGTGGCATCGACTGTTGCGGGAAATTCACTTCTACCAAATAAAACTCTTGTGATGCTGATTGTATCTTGATCTGTTCCCTCAAACCTAATAGATGTGGCATCGGGAAAACCGTCTCCATTAATGTCAGACAAATCAAATACAGAAGATAATCCATTAATAGAAAAACCGTTACTACCATCAAGATCGGCTAAATTTAAAGTATCAGGAAGCGATTCATTGCCTAAAACAAAAAAAGTTGTTTCATCAACAAAGGGTGATAGTGAAGGGTGTATATAAATATCGTCATTACCATCTCCATTTAAATCTCCTAGACTCAAAAGAATTAATTCTCTGTCTAGTGGATTTTCTGCAACGGGAATACCTTCAATTATTAAGCTATTTTCACTATTAAGCTCGTCAGAGTTAAAAGAATACCTTGCCATATTAAAACTCCCCTAGGCTAATAGCAAATAGCCTTTTAAGAATGTTCTATTCTAAATATAGCCTTACCTTTAGAAAATTCTAGATAAGATAAAAAATTTGTTATAAAAAATAAAAAGAAGTTTAGTTCTACAGGTACAAACTAAAGTAGTTGATAGAAGAGCCGAAAGGAAAACGGGGAAACGCACCAAGACAAGAAAAAGGTCTATTTTTCGAGATTGCTTATTGTAGGCTTTATTTTTTTATTGACTTCAGGACAATCTTTTGTCGAAGTCACGGAAAAAATAGGAATCAAATTAAGAGTTAATAATTAGAAGTATTCAAAATTTTAAGCTGCTCAATTGATTTTTTTTGGCGTTGCCGATCGAGTAATTTTAGTAAATAGTTGTCATAGCTTTTTAGCAATACTAAACTCTTACTTATTCATTATTTTTGATAAATAATTGAATTTAAATCATTATGGATTTAGAAATGCTGATTTTTTTAACTACTAAACTATACGTACTAGCTCTCAATGTTTCGTTAAAGAAAAAACCAAACTTAAAAAAAATATTCTTAAATTGTAGAATTAGTAATTTAAGGGATCAAATCATTAACATCTTTTATTTTGATCACTTTACCAATAATGAAGAACCTAAACAAAATTATTGACAGATAATGATCTTTATCTCTCAGAGGCTTTGAGCTTTTTTATGAGTAATTTGTTTTGTATACTTGCTTATTGAAAATATTGTTTAAGTTTAGCTTCTAATATTTCTATTAGTTGTTCAGCATTGTTCTCTTCTGATTTTGCACAGTCAGGAGGAGGTGTTTGGGGTTGATAATGAATCAATTTGACTTGACCTTCCCCAATAACTAGATTTAATACTTCTATTTCTGATTTATAACCATCTATTAAACCAAGAATTTCTTGGAGATGTCCTTTTGTACTTTGGCTTAGCTTTTCAATTTGCTCTCTACTACAAGCTACAAAATGAGGTTGCGGTTTAAGATCGATACCTAAAATTGTATTATTATTGTCGTTCCATTCTTGCTGTAAATTCCAAGTTAAAGCTGCTAGTTGAGTTTCATTGTCATCGACAAAGTTATCAATTTGCCATCGCCATTTTTCTTGGGTTTGATTATTTTTGCTACTACCAAATTGCATTCTGATTTTTTTATCAACTAACCAGATTGATTATAAGATAAACTTCGTCCAGATAGAGAAATGGAATTTTTTATGTAGAAATAGTTGATGGCTTATGTCCAGTTTTGATGTGAGTTTCCATTTCCTAATTACCAGCAGTGCGCGTTCGGTGACTCCACGTATGCACCAGGTTTCCTCAAAAGTTTGTCCTAAAGGATACATCTTCGCATCGCGCGACCGAAGGAAGTCCTTTAGGGCATATGACAGACGTTTACTGGGAAAATCTTAGATCGCACCGCAATAACTAATCCCCCAAAATATTGTCTTAAAACATTCCTGATTTTCCGATAGATGCAGTTTAAACTTCTTCAACTTCTAGTTGGGCGACAGTAATGGCATCAAATGCAAAAGCCAACACTACTGGCATAGGATTGGCTAAAAAGTAACATAAAATAGCTGAAGTTGCACTAATAGCAATAGCAATAGTCAACCATGATTGTTCTTCAGAGCTAAATCCTTTTTCTGATTTAATAACTCTTAATACTTTATGAGGAATAGGTTCGGGCATAACTGCATTAGGAGGGAAAGCCCAATAGTGATTGTAGCGTTCTTTAACAAGGTCAGTCCAACCATTATTATCACACCATTCTTGTATCCAAGAGTCTTGAAAATGATTCATATTCTTTGTGATTATAAAACTTGCGAAAATTTAATAAAAATAAAGATTCTAAACAACAGTAGAGATCTGTTTTTGCTTTGGTTGAATCAATCTAACAAATTTGCTCAGTTTTTTAAATATGAATTGCTGCTTACTTAATAAAGCTTAAATGAAATTGCCGATTTACTAAGTAATATGAGTATTTTTACTCATCATTAATAATAGTTTGCTTAATTTATCTTTAAGTAGCTAGTTTTTTGATTATTAAATAAATATAAAGAGTTTCTGGTTATTAAAATTAAATACAAATTTTTATTTTGAGTCTATTTTAGAGAAACTTACTTAAATAAGAGCTTTAGCTATCAGTATTTGAAATTTCAATGCTCAACGAGCGATGATTCAGTACAGATATAATTCAATTTTATATCCCAAGGCTCGATTGGTAACTGAATTAAATAAGCAAAGTTAAAGACGATGCCAATAGTTGGAATATTTTGCCATAAAGAATTATTTAAGAAGCGATCGTAGTAGCCTCCACCATAACCCAAACGATACCCAGAATTATCACAAGCAAGTGTGGGAACAAGGATTAAATCAACTTGCTGAGGTTGAATTTTAGGGGAGGTTGTGAGGGGTTCTAAGATATTGTACTGATTAGCCTCTAAAAGCTGTGGCGGTTGCCAGAAATGCCAATTTAAAGAATTATTAAGACATCGGGGAAACCCCCATTGTTTTTCTTTAAATAAAGAACTTAAATCTGGTTCTTGACGATAGCTAAAATAAGCTAATATTGTTTTCGCTTCAATGAATAAAGGATGTTTTTTGAGGTTGTAACAAATTTGACTATTTTTAGTTTGCCACTCAGTAACAGATAAGGCTTGTCTTTGTTTTAGTATTTGTTTGCGTAGTTTTATTTTGTGATTTTTCAAGATCTTTTAAAATTTCCAATGTAAAATAAAAAAATATATTGTTTTTTAGATAAAAAAGCACAGTCTAAGATTTATTTTTTAAGTTGTTATTGATTGATGATTTACTAAAAAAAATACTAAGGAGCTTGACTCTTTTTTCCTTAATCCTTAATTGCCAATTACCATTCTTGTGCTAAAGTTTGATTCTCTTGTATTAGTAGCTGGTTGACTTGATGCCAATTTTCTGGAGAAGATTTTACATCTTTCAAGATTTTTCCTGAGTTTAAATATAAAATACGATCGCTGATTTTTTGAACTATTTCTAATTGATGATTTACCATTAAAATAGTTGTTTGACGGCTAATATTAAGCTGATTGAGAACGGCTAAAAGGCGATCGCTAGCTCCACGATCTAATGCCGAAGTAGGCTCATCTAGCAGTAGTATTTTGGGTTCTAACATCAAAGCACGGGCAATTGTAATTAACTGTCTTTGACCTAGAGAAAGCTGTAATTCGTTGCGTTCTAGCCATGCTTGGGGTATCTGTAGAGTATCACACCATTGAGAAAGGCGATCGCTTATTTCGGTAGAAGGTAATTGTTGTAATTGCAACGGATAAGTTAAAGCATCTTTTCCTGTCATTCCCAATAACTTTGGTTCTTGAGGAACTAACATAATCTGTTGTCTTAAGGTAATAATATTATGAGCTTGATAAGGCTTTTCTAGAAAATATATTTCTCCTTCTACGGGACTACTTAGGCGGTTTAAAAGACGTAATAAAGAAGTTTTACCACTACCTGAAGCACCTATAATCGCTATTTTTTCTCCTTCATTAACAGTAAAAGAAATATCTCGCAACAGATAATCTACACCCACAGAAGCAGCTAAACTAACTTGTGATAATCGTAAAATAGGGGAATTCATAGGCTGATTTTCATGGCACTTAACTAATAAAGTACCCCAAACAGGATAGACTCCAGTAAAGTAGAACACAACCACTGATTGCTTTTAAATGATGAAAAAAACTTTTGTCCTCGATACTAATGTCTTGCTCCATGATGCTCAAGCAATTTTTCGTTTTGAGGACAATGATATCGTTTTACCTATTGCTATTATCGAGGAGTTAGACCGTTTTAAAAAGCAATCAGATAGTATTGGTCGTAACGCAAGGGAAGTATCCCGAACTCTCGATAAATTAAGGAAATTAGGCAATATAACCAAAGGGATTACTCTGGATAGTGGTGGTACATTATCAGTGGATTTTTGCGATCGCCAAACCTTAACAACCTTACCCCAAGAGTTGGGAGTACATTTAGCAGACAATGTAATTTTGGCAATTGCTCTGGAGTATCAGCAACAGTGTCAATGTCCTGTAGTGGTAGTGAGTAAAGATACTAACCTGAGAATTAAAGCGGACGTTTTAGGACTCAAAGCTGAAGATTACACCACCGATAAAGTCAATGTGGATAAACTCTACAGCGACATTTCTGAGATGGTCGTCAGTCGCAACGAAATCGATCGCTTTTTTAATGAAGGATTTCTCGATTTAGAGCAACCATTACTAGCTAATCAAGCAGTTACCTTAATTGATTCGGCTAATTCTTCCCACACGGCTTTAGCAATGGTACAGGGTAAAAATAATCGCCTAGTACCTTTAATTAAAGTACCCCCTTCAGGTATTTCTCGCATTAAACCCCGCAACCGCGAACAACATTTTGCTTTTAACTTACTCTTAGAAGATGCAATTCCTTTTGTAACTTTAATGGGTAAAGCAGGAACAGGAAAAACTCTTTTGGCGATCTCTGCTGGCTTGCAAAAAGTCGCTGATGAAAAGCTTTACAGCAGACTGTTAATCTCTCGCCCAATCATTCCTATGGGGAGAGATATCGGCTATCTACCAGGAGATGTGGATGAAAAGTTAACCCCTTGGATGCAGCCCATTTACGACAACTTTGATCTCATTTTCGGTACAGAAAATCCCGAAGGAAAACCCGCACATTGGCGACGGGGACACGAAGAACTTTTAGAACAGGGTATCCTACAAATTGAACCACTTACTTATATTCGTGGTCGTACCATTCCCAGACAATTCTTAATTGTTGATGAAGCGCAAAACTTGACTCCCCATGAAGTTAAAACCATTCTTACCCGCGCAGGAGAAGGAACAAAAATTGTTTTAACAGGGGATCCCGAACAAATTGATAATCCCTATGTAGATGCAGCTAGTAACGGTTTAACTTATGCAGCCGAACGTTTGAAAAATGAACCTTTAGCGGGTCATATTACCCTATACAAAGGAGAGCGTTCACCTTTATCTGAGAAAGCAGCAGCTTTGCTTTAGAGTAGCTCAAAATCAATGTTTATTATTTACTGTAAGTTAGGATGCTTCACTCGATAAAGCATTGATTTTACTGGTTGTCCTTTAAGTAAATGTTGTTCGACTAAAATTTTGACTTCATCAGGAGAAACTTTGTTATACCAAATTTCTTGGGGAAGAATTAACACCATTGGGCCATTACCACATTGACCCAAACAGCCAGAACCAACTATTGTTGTATCAGAAATTGAGTAGGCTTGAAAAGCTTTTAAAACCTGTGCCGAACCACAAGACTGACAGCTAAGATTCTGACACACTAAAACTGTATTATTCAAAGTTGAGAATCTCTCTATAAAATTTTTTGTAGTGTTTAATTTTGACGGGACGAATGGGGACTCCTGTGTTGACCATAACAAAATCTACCTTGTTGTTTAAGCTTATTTCTGATGAACAAAGGTTTATTGTCAATTAATGCTTGTGACGACTAAAAGATTACGTACAGTGATACTTGTCACAAAGAGAATCAGCCAGGTAAAAGAGATGAGCTTTCTCAGTTATTTCTACATCAGAAAACAAAATGTTAACTTGGAGTGGATAAAAACCGACCGCAGATGTAAAGGGAAAGGGAAAGCGTGAGTCAAAAAGTTGTGGCAATGCTTAGTAGCTATAAAGGTCTAGATCGCCGAGATTGGTTATGGAAGCAAACGCCGAATCATTTTGGAATTTGGGAAAATGTTCAAATGTTAGCCACGGCGCAGCAACCAGATTATTTATTGTTATATCAGTATGACTTTCCGAAACCGCAATCACCTCAACCTTGGTGGAAAAAGTTAGGCAAAAAAGCTACTACGACACCGCAAAAGACTGATTTAATCCAAAATTACCGTATACCCAAAGAGAAAATAATTTTTCTGTTGCGTGAACCTCCTTTAGAGGAAGTGGTAGAACGTAATAAATTAAACTATCAAGCAGCTAGTCATTATTGTAGCTATATATCGGGTCCCGATAATGATGCACCTACTCCTGATTATATGCCAGCGATTTGGTATGTGGGTCATTCTTTTGATGAGTTAGCATCGGGTAAGATTCCTGAAAAGGTCAAGCCCTGTAGTTGGATTACTTCTGGTATCTCGCGGACAGAAAATCATCGACGCAGGCTAGCTTTTTTAGAGATGTTACAAGAAAGTACTGTGGAATTCGACCTTTATGGTCGTCGTTTACCTCAATGGGCGGATAGTTGTGGAGTGGTGGAGAATAAATGGAATGCGATGGCACCTTATTACTATAACTTGGCGATCGAAAACTACGCCGATAACAATCTTTATGTGAGTGAGAAGTTATGGGATTCTATTTTAAGTTGGTGTCTCCCTATTTATTATGGCGGTTCGGCTGCGGATAAGTTATTGCCAGAGGGGAGTTTTTTGCGTTTACCTAGTATGGATGAGAAGGGGATTGCTTATATTCAAGAGGTGACATCTAGTCTTGACGCTTGGCATGAAGCAAAGGATAAGATTGCAGAGGCTAGACAAATTATTTTACATGAGTTGAATTTATTAAACTGGCTTTCGGATTTTGTAACTCAATACTAAAAAATAATTGGATGAGGGCGCAAGCCTTGCGCCCCTACAGGAAAAAACATGAATGGAATTTGTACGTTAGGAAACGATCGCGTTTACGATCAGATTATTGCGTTACTTAATAGTATTGAAGTGATGATGGGTGATATTCCTGTTTGTATTTATCCCTATGATGATAATACAGCTAAGTTAGCCCAAGAGGTCGCAACTAGACCTAATGTTCAGTTATACAGCAATACTGAGTCGATAGCAAAATGGGATAAGTTTGTACGTCGAGTTTGGGATACTCATCCCACTGCTAAGGAAAGATGGCAATCGGCTGGAAGTACTGGTTATCATCGGGTGGGTACTCATCGTCGCTACGGTGCTTTTGACGCGCCTTTCGATCGTTATCTCTACATGGATGCGGATACTTTATTAATGAGTCGGGTGGATCGTATTTTTGATTTACTGGATAGTCATGATTGTATTGTTTATGATTTTCAGTATAAAGACCCTACCCATGTTTATGAGGTGGATTCGCCAAAGTTGGCTCAGGTTTTTGATGCTGATAGGGTAGCTAACGAAATTTTTTGTTCGGGTTTTTATGCTTCTAAAAAGGATTTATTTTCGGATACTGATTTGGAACAGTTAATTGGTCATCTAAAAGAGGGTGATGCAGAGATTCTTTATCCAATGGCACCAGACCAAACTATTGTTAATTATATGATGATGCGTTCTGGTAAATCGGTTTATAATTTAGCGTTAAATCTAGAGCAAAGTGATAAGACGGGGTGTTGTATTACTTCTCCTCATTTTGAAGAACAAGACCATGTTTTATATGATAAAGGTCAGCGTTTAACTTATTTGCATTATATTGGTTTATCTTCTTCTGTAATTGCTAAGGTGTGTCAGGGAGAAAATATTGATTTTCCTTATCGAGATTTGTTTTTATATTATCGGTTTTTAAAAAATCCAGAAGCAAAACCAAAGTTTACTGGGAAACCACAACCTTTAAAGCCAAAAGTTACTTTATGGCAAAAAATAGTTAGTAAGATTAGGTAATAGAGACGTTCCTTTGGAACGTTTGTAAAATTGACGAAATCTCTGTATACATTAGGGAATGTCTGTACAGTAATAATTTTTATTTTTTAATATTATGAATGATAAGAAACAAGGTGTTTATATTGTTGCTAATGATAAGGTTATAGAACAAGCGATCGCTCTTCTAAATAGCATTCGTAAATACGATCCCGATATTCCTGTGGTGTTAATTCCGTTTGATGATAACTATCAGCAAGTAGCGCAAGTTTTAGGAGATAAGCACGGGGTAACTTTATATAAGGATTTAGATTTTATAAAAGATTTATCACAGCAGCTTTTTGCTATTTTTGGCGAAAACTTTTTTGATAAACCGAATAAATTAAGTAAGCAAGCTTGTTGGTTTGGTGAGTTTGATGAATTTATTTACATTGATACTGATATTGTGGTTTTTGAGCCTTTAAGCAATAACTTTAAATACTTTGATAACTATGATTTTATCTGTTGTGATTATCAGCATAAATCGCAGCTAAAAAATATCTTTACTCCCAAAATTTTAGAAGCAGGAGTTATTAAAGAAGCCGATATACAGGATACCTTTAATAGTGGCTTTTGGGGTTCAAAAAAAAGCATGATTTCTAAGACTGAATTAGCTAAAATATTTACCGAATGCGCTCATAATCCTGAATACTTTGATTTCTCCCAAAAAGTATCCGATCAGCCTATTTTCAACTATATGGTACTAACTCGTATCGATCGCCGATTTAATATGATTCGTCGTGAAGGAGGTGCGCCAGGAAATTGGGGAGGAAGCACCCATTTTGAAAGACAAGGAGATATTTTAGTCGATACGAAAATTAATCAACCGCTACAGTTTATCCATTGGGCAGGGATTAAAATTAAACCAGGTTGTCCTTATTGGGATATTTGGAAACACTATCGCTATTTAGACGATCCTAACCCTCCCGCCGATCCTCCACTTGAAACACCACCTACTATAGTTCAACGCGCGCTAAATAAATTTAAAAATAAACTAAAAACTCTTAATAATTAGCGATCAGTTTAAACACAATCTGCTAAACTAAGGTGATTAATTGGGTACTAGAGTACTAAAAAATATGAAAAGTCTTAATGTAGTTAATTTAGTTGGTCGTGCTGGCGCAAATCCTGATGTGGTACATTTTCCTTCGGGAAGTGTGGTTTGTAAACTACCCCTAGCGGTTAACCGTCGCAGTCGTGATAGTCAACCAGATTGGTTTAATTTAGAAATGTGGGGAAAAACTGCGGATGTAGCAGGAAATTATGTTACCAAAGGTAGTTTAATTGGTATTAAAGGTTCTTTAAAAATAGAAACTTGGACAGATAGAAATACAGGGAAAGAACGTTCTAAGCCAGTCATTAAAGTGGATCGTTTAGATTTATTAGGTTCAAAAAGAGATGTCGATCCTGGTGCTGTTAGCGGTTATGGTGGAGATAGTGAATTTTAATTATTAGTAGAGACGTTTCGGTGAAACGTCTCTACAATAAATTTCTGTACGATAAATCATTTACACAATAATGAAAAATATTTGGTGGCTGTGGATATTATTTCTGACAGCTATTTTTTTGTATACATTTAATTTAGGAGAATTTCCCTTACGAGATTGGGATGAGGGAATTGTTGCAACAGTAGCTAGAGAAATTTATCGTGCAAATCCAGGGGGTTATACTTGGTTATATCCACAAAATATTGATGGTTCTCCCTATTGGAATAAACCTCCTTTAATTCATGGTTTAATTGCGTTGAATTACAAGCTTTTTAGTGTTAGCGAATTAACGACTAGATGTCTTCCTGCAATTATTTCGGCATTATGTGTTCCTTCACTTTATTTTATAGGTAGAGAAATTTTTATTACTCAGAAAGTGGCGTTGTTTTCTGCAATAGTTTATCTAACATTGATTCCTGTGGTTCGCCACAATCGATTAGCGATGTTAGACGGTGTGATTACTTTTGAGTTTTGTTTGGTTATTTGGTGCTTATTAAGATTACGTACTTGTTTTCTAAACAAATCCAATAATCTTATTTATCGGCGATTATATTTATTTATTATTGGTATTAGTTTAGGGTTATTGTGTTTAACAAAAGGAATAGCGATCGCTATTCTTTTATTTCTGATTACTCTATTATTTATTATCTCAGAAATTAAGACTTTTTTACCTTTATTTTCTTGGCAAACTATTTTTATTTTTTTTTAGGTATTAGCCCTGCAATTATTTGGTACATTTTACAGTATATTCATTACGGACAAGAATTTATTAATTATAATCTGGGTACACAAACTTTTAATCGTGTTATTAATCCCGTTGAAAATAACTCACAGCCTGTTTGGTATTATTTTCTAGAATTAATTGAATATAGTTTACCTTGGCTAATATTTCTCCCTGGAGGAATTAAATTAGCTGTTAAGCAATGGGATAAAACTTGGGCAAAGTTAGCATTAATTTGGTTTAGTGGTTATCTATTAGCAATTTCTTTAATGACTACCAAATTACCTTGGTATATTATGCCAATTTATCCAGCTTTTGCTTTGCTGGTAGGAGCAAACTTAAATCAGATAGTTGAGTTACAAAAAAGAAGAAAATTTAAGAAAAATATTTATCAGCTATGGTTACTATTGCTATCTATCATCTTTTGCTTAGCAGCTATTTATTACGCCTTCTTTAATAATCCACGAGATGTTGATTTACTGCTCATTGCTATAACTTTAGCTGTAGCTTTTATCCTCACAACAATCCTAATTAATCAACAATCATCTCATTTCATTATTTCTCTTGCTGTAGGCTTATATTTAGCATTATTAATTCTTTTTAATACTTCTCATAGTATTTGGGAATTAGCAGAAGCTTATCCCGTAAAACCAGTAGCAAAATTAATTAGAGAAACAACATCACCAGAAACCACTATTTACACATCATATCCCTATCATCGTCCTTCATTAAATTTTTACAGCGATCGCTTAGTGATTCCTGTATCTGAAGCAAAATTACAGGAAATGTTATTAAAGCCCAAAAAAATTTACTTACTGTTATCAAATGACACTCCACTCATACCCGATAGTAGAGTAATTGGTGCAACAGAAGAATGGCGTATTGTAGTGAAAGATTAATTTCGCTGAAAATTTCAGGTAATTTTTTAGACAAAATACTGAATTAATATTTGTTGTATTTAGTTTTGTCTGAGTACTTATTCTTAGGGAAATTTGATAACTCAGATTTAAAATTCATATCTATCTAAAAATGTCAAATAATATATTGCGGTTAGTTACATAAATTGTTAATCTTTATTAAAAGAAGCATCTTTGGCTCTCCCAAAGCATCAATATAGTAAAGCTATAGCTCAATATTATGAATGTAAAGTGGCGTAAACTATTATTCAAAGGAAGTCTCTGGTTAACACTGGAACTCACTCTTAACTACATCGGTATAGATGATATTGCAGATTACAGCGAATACGTTTTTGAACGCAACCAAACCGCTTTATTAGGTTAGTACCAGAGACTATTAAGTAGCTCCACGCTTTTTAAACAGAAAACATCTTGTAGGTTGGGTGTAAGAATAGAACCCAACAGCTATAAGTAATAGATGGGTTTCGCACTACCAATCCTACGAAATAATTTAGGTTTACTTATTTACCAGTTACTTATCTAGGCGACATCTAGCAGTTTCAGTCTTAGCATTTTGCTCTCGCTTCGCTACGATTACAGCTAAATCTGGTCTTCCTGTAAGTTTTAAACGCCAGTCTGCCCAAATATCATACAGCCAATCGGCAATCGCTCCCAATATGGGCAATTTGGTAACCGCATAAATCCACCCCATACCCAACTCTTCGTATACGCGACGAAACACTGCTACATCCTGAATAACAGTACCGTCATTAGTAATAGCATGAATGCGACCCATTGCCGTTTCAAAGTCGATACCAGCATTATCTTCAGGATTATAATTGCGATCGGCTATATCGATAAAGTTAATTATTCCACGACCAGCATCTTTTTTTTGTAAAAAATTAACTTCTCGCACACACAAAGGACATTCCCCGTCGTATAGTAGTTTAGTTTTCCAAGCAGGTTTTATATTTGATTTCGTTTCAGCAGCAGTCATGAACAGTTTTTAATTAATTATCTGTTTATTATTGTATCTTTATTACAGTTTAGTAATTAAAGCTCTCATGGCAAAACTATCTTATTGAAGATAATACTTAAGGTTGATTGACTCAAAAATATTAAATGCTAATCTACCCAATGTATAAACGCATCGATTCTGTTGTTAAAAAGGGGTTTCTTGGTAAATACTGAGTCGATTAATTAAATTTCAAACCCTAACAAAGTGTAGATTTATATCATTAAAGAAAAAAGTGAAGTCAATTAAAGAAAAACTCCACTAATATTAATAATTATTTAATTTTAATCTATTGACCAGACCAACTGACCCAATGATGAGAAGTATTACTTTGAGTTCTCACGCCTTTATCTAAAGAAGTTTTGCTGATTTTTGCTCCTTTGGTGTCAGCGACAGTAATGTCTGTTCCTGCTAATTTAGCATTGGTAAGATCGGCATTAGTTAAATCAGCACCACTAAGATCGACATCTGTTAAGTCAGCGTTACTTAGATTAGCTTGGTGTAAGTTAGCACAACGTAAATCAGCACCACTAAGATTAGCACCACTTAAGTCAATCCCGATTAATTCTGCACCTATTAAATTAATTTCTGTGAGATTTGCGCCGACAAGACTAGCATGATTGAGATCGGCATTGGTTAAATTTGCTTGTTTCAGACAAGCACCGCTAAGATCGGCATTGTTTAAATCAGCATCACTTAAATCGGCTCTGGTTAAGTTAATACGGGTTAAATTAGCCTTTTTCAGATTAGCAGAATGCAAGTTGATACCAGAAAAGTCCAATTCTTGCTTTTTATAACGTCTCAAAAGTTCTTGAGTTTTCATAACGCCTTTTCCTCTAACGAATAGCATTGATGGTTAATTTGGACAAAAGGCAGAATACTCAGTCATAATTAACGATTGGTTGTTACGAAAAAATTACTTCAATAATGCCTAAAACATATCCGCCTTTTGCACTGCATATTTTAATTGTGCCAAAACTATCTGTTAACTAAGCTACAAAAGTAGTAAAAATTAATGAAGTTAGAGGAGGCGTTGTAATTTTACGACAAAGTCTCTTTAACTAAAATAAGCTTCTTAGTGTTAATTAAGTTTTGTAATGTTGTTTTTGTGCCAAAAGTTGTTATTTAGACTACGTAAAAGCAGTTTATTGATTGCAATTACTACTTTAATTAGTGTTTTAATTCTTCAAAGTTCCACCTATCCCGCAGAAAGAATTAAGTTTAACTATAGCTTGTTGGGGTTTATAGACTTTGACTTAGAAAATTGGGGTCTTTTTGGTTATTCTATTAGAGGAACAACGTCTCTTTCTTTAGCAGTTGCAGAACTTAATTACTCTCAGTTACAACAAGATTACAATGAGACTCTTAATTTAACTAATATCTCTATTTTGGATCGATGTCGAGCTTTAGAAATAGAAGAAAGAAATCTATCTTTGCAGGAGGAACGTATCGCAGCAGCTTTTTTATTTGTGCCTTTTGGTAAAAGTTTATTTGGAGAGACAGAATTAAATAAAGTTACAATTCCTATACTATGACAAGTTGTAGATCGAGACTTTTTAACCTCTTTAACTGAAAAATAATTTCCTCGGCTTAATACTTTAGCAAATAGCGATCGCTATTTGTTAGTATCAGAAAATTTACCTCATTCTACTGCTACTTTATCAAAACAGAGATCGGCTTCGCAACATAATAAATCGCTTATTGCCAGAAAGTAGCAAAATATTCTTTCATTGGTATTTTTTAAAAAGTACTGAACTAAAAATAAAAAAATTAATCACTTAGTAGCTAAAAAAACTAAAAAAATTAACAATCAATGAATAAGATGACTATTTGTATTGTGTGTGAATCCATCTTAAAAAGTATAGCCCAAAAACTTAAAAAAAAATTAGAGATAAAATACCAGATTACAATTTATACTAAAGCTTATTTTCCTACAGGAGATGCAATGCTTCCTTTTTTATATACTTTATCCGAAAAATTTGATATCGCATTTATTTTAATTTCTAACAGTGTAAATTCTTCTGTTTGGATATCTAAAGAACTTAAAGTACAGCACCACTCTTTAAACAGCTGTAAAAATATTTATCCTGTATTTTTAACTAAGGCTGATGTTCCTTCTTGGTGGAATGATGATAGGCTAAATTTTTTTACTTTTGATTCCTGGGAAAAAGATGATATTGAGCAATTACTATAATTACATACATTTGGTTAAAAAAATTACATCAGTAAACAGTAGAAAGTCCATAGATGATAATTTTAAGTGTGAGATTATTAAAAAACAAGAAAAAATTTTTATTTTAGCTTGACCCCAGAATACTTATTAGCAAGAAATTGGTTAGTCTCTAGCTCCTGGCAAAACATCGTCAAAAACGCTATCAATAAATTAAGTACAGAAACTTCTTTTGTTTTACTCCCATCGATCGAAACCTGCTCCGTTGTCTCTACACAGCGAGCAGATTTATTAGATACTAAATGTATTAGCAATCAATCTTAACTATCCCCACTATGCAAATTACTCTCAAAATATGGCGACAAGCTGACGCTCAAAGCACTGGTAACTTCGTTGAATATCAACTGGAAAATCTCAACCCTGAAATGTCCTTTCTAGAAATGCTAGATGTTTTAAACGAGCAACTATGCAAAAGCGATCGAGAACCAGTAGAATTTGATAGCGACTGTCGCGAAGGTATTTGTGGCTCTTGTGGCATGATGGTTAATGGTATTGCTCACGGAAATCAAAAGCTTACCGCCGTTTGTCAACTACATCTACGCTCCTTTAAAGATGGTGACACCATTGTAGTAGAGCCTTGGCGTGCTAAAGCCTTTCCTGTAATCAAAGATTTAGTAGTAGATCGTTCGGCACTCGATCGCATTATCGCAGCAGGGGGATATATCTCTGTGAATACGGGTGCTGCTCCCGATGCTAACACGTTACCCGTATCTCAAGAAAATAGCGATCGCTCATTTGACTATGCAGCCTGTATTGGTTGTGGTGCTTGTGTTGCAGCTTGTCCTAACGCCTCCGTTTCTCTGTTTACAGCAGCTAAAATATCCCATTTAGCACTGCTTCCTCAAGGACATCCTGAAAGAAAACTACGAGTTGCTAAAATGACCGAACAAATGAGCGCAGAAGGCTTTGGAGATTGCTCTAACCACGGAGAATGTGAAGCAGTTTGTCCCAAAGGAATCTCTATCGATGCAATTAGTATGATGCGTCGTGAATATATCAAAGCACAGTTTTAGTCAGTAACAGTAATTAGTTTCGAGGATAAACGATAGCCTTCTGCTTTATTTTTGGGCTTAACTGCATCTTGTTCTTGTTGCCATTTTCTAGCTAAAGCAGCTTGCAAACTCTTTTTACTAACGGGTTCTCCCAAAGCCTGACTGAGAATTTTTCACAGTTTGGGGCCAATATCCCGCCTCAAATAGCTATCGGAATATCCCGAAACCTCTGCGATCTTATCGTAGGTTTGATTTTCCTAAGACCCTTTTACAATCGCCGTTTCTACATCGCTTAATCCGCGATCAAATTGAGCTAACATAGCTTGATTGGCAACTGTCAAAGCTTGAGATAAATCCATATTGAGATCAATTTTAGCTAAGGTTAGGAGATTGGGTTGCTTGCGATCGCTCTGATTTGAAACATTCTTTTGATTCTTTATTCTTTGAAAATTTCAATGTATCGCTATTCTAAACTCACATAATTTTGATCTTCTATCCATTTTGCAGGATTATTAATAATGTATTTACGAATATTATTTAACGCTATTTCATCGCGAATAATATTTTCATAAAACCTTGGTTGCCAGCGAAAAATATCATCATCATTTTGACGACACCACCTAGTAACAGATGATTTGTATGAACGAATAATTGCCCCCAATGAACCAGGTTTTGGGGATAATTTTGACATTGTTTGGTTTATATCATCATTGTCGGTAGAGACGTAGCATGCTACGTCTCTACGGGGTTTATCGGGTTTGTTAATTACAATAATTCCGTGAACGTGATTTGGCATAATGATATATTCATCAATATCAACATCATTAAAATGATTTGGTATGTCTTGCCCATGTTTTTGGGCGATTTTTCCTACCTGAGATAACTGCATTTGGGCATTAACAATCTTGCCGAAATAACAATGTTTTTTGTGGGTGCAAATGGTCACAAAATAGTAACCATTGGCGGAATAATCGTAATTAGGCAATCGTATTGATTCGATACGATATTTGTTTTTATACAATGTCATAATGTTTTACCCACAAATACGGGTGACACTATTAATTTGCCCAGATTACTCCAAACATCAATCGATACTAGGCATTGAGAATGCGATCGCCCAAAACTATAAACTCAATTAATTTTGTGCGTTATATTGTAGAAAAACTCGCACAAAGCCAAAATAAACACAGATGGCGACTAATTTAGAAATTGACAATGAATTAATCCAAGAAGCCTTAAAACTAGGCGGGCATCGCACCAAACGTGCTGTGGTAGAAGCAGCTTTACAAGAATACGTTCAACGGCGCAAGCAACTCAAAATTACTGAATTATTTGGGACAATCGAATACGAAGATGACTATGACTATCAAGAACAACGTCGCCAGTCATGAAGGTCATAGTTGATACTTCTGTTTGGTCATTAGCATTAAGACGACAGCAGCAAAATAATTCAATAGCCAATAAACTTCGCGATTTCATTGGTGATGGAAGGATAATTCTTCTTGGTGCAGTTAGACAGGAAATTTTGTCTGGTATCAAGCACCAAGTACAGTTTGACAAACTAAAAGATAATCTTCGAGCCTTCCCCGATTTATTGTTAGACATTGAAGATCGTGAATTAGCAGCAGACTATTTTAATATTTGTTGTCGCAATGGTATTCAAGGAGCAAATGCTGACTTTCTAATTTGTGCAACTGCAAACCGCAGAAATTACGAAATTTTTACTACAGATAAGGACTTTATTGGTTTTAGCCAATATCTACCGATAGTTTTGACAAAATTTTAGCGATCGCCTGCGTCCCATCCTTACCACTAGCTTAACTACGTTCACGAAGTCAGAAATCTGAAGTCTGCCCTAAAGGATTCCCTTCGGTCAAGTCTGAAGTTTTACCTCTGAGGCGAAGGAGCGAGGATTCAATACTTGAATATATTTTGTTTCTCTTCGCCTAAAATGGCGAGGCGCATACTCCAACTTCGGGCTTTATCTAACTCCTGACTCCTGACTCTATCCTCCTGACTCCTGACTTCAGCCCGAAGGGCGTGGTAATCGGCTTATTACCCCTGGCATTTAGCGATCCTAAATGGTTTCCCTTCTGTATGGCAATTATCTTCGGCTTAATTTCTTCAACTCTGATTGCCTTTTTTGTAGTCCCAGGTTTGTATCTACAGTTGACTTCTAATAAGACAGTTGGGCAAGAAGAATAGGTAAGTAAATGGGAAGAGAGTAATTGCTTTAGTAATATTCTAGTTATTCAAAACGGAATGTCTTCATTTTTCTGAATACCCTCTTTCGCCAACTGTTCAATAATTTGAGGTGAGGTATTTGAATTATTAGCTACTTGTTGACGAATATCTCTATTTTTATCAACAGCTAATTTTGTCAAAACAACTTCTGTCGCACTAGAGTTGCCAGCAATAAAATAACGCAATCTATTATCATCACTAGCTGCACATATCTCCATCAACTCATTAGGAATGTTTCGATTTCTAGCGACAGATTCGACAATGGTTTTGTTTTCACTTTCAAATAGCCTCCTTAACACTGTTTCAGGCGTTTGGCGATTTCTTGCCACTGCCTCACGAACCTGCCAATCCGAATCAAATGATAGCTGTTCGAGAATATGAATCGGAGTGCCAGAGTTGTTTGCTACTACATAACGAACATTCATATTTTTATCTTGAGCCAATTGACCTATAATTCTCAAAGCCGCATCAGGATGATTATTTACGGTTCGATTTATTGCTTTTTTTCCATATAGCCATTCAAAGTTTGGATCGGACATACAAACAGTTCCAGCCACAGAGACTCTAACATTCTTATCTATATCTTTAGCTAACTTATTTAAGAAATTAAGAGGAATATAATGGTTGCCAGCAATCTCGGAGCGTATCGATGCCTGAGAATGATTAACTGCCCACTCTATGAAAAATTGTGGAAATTTAGAGAGTGAATTCAAATAAAAAGAAGGTTCATTGCCTAATTTCTCTAAAAAATCAGGATTGCCCAAGAGAATTAGGCTTAAATTAGGGTGGTTTAAAACTTGTTCGGAATAATTTCTAAATAATTTAACTAATGTTTCTAGAGATGTATTTGGATGTGAGGCGATCGCTTTTTTGACTTCTTTATTTCCAGTTTTCATCAATTCATCTAGTTCTGCTGATGTAGCATCAGGTTTGATTATTAACTCATCAGAATATAGCGAACGATCATTGTCCATTGATTAATTTGTCGATTTTCTAGTCTCATATCAAAAATAGTACTACAGGAGAAGTTATATTATTGGATAATCTCTTGTAATATCCAATAACTAGCAAATGCGATGGCATCTACTAGCAACAGTTAATTCAGCATAAAGTTTGTTTGACTTTTGGTAATTGTAGATTATCTCAAAATAAAAAAGCGATCGCGACTTACTCAAGAATTGAATCGAATCCAAGAGAATAGCGATCGCCATTGTTTCATAGTTATTACCTATACTGCTTAACAGTAAATAAGGCTAGATATTGATTCTTAAATAGCTTAATGCTTTTTGGGAATCCGATTTTGTCATCACTGGTTTTTAACTTAACCGAGTCTCTAACATCACCTGAAATAATATATTTTCCTAGTCCTTTGGCAGCGATCAAACAAATTGAAGAATGGAAAATAAAACAAGTTGAATTCAAACCAAATCCAGAAATCAGACAATTATTTTATTTATTGGACTTGTGTCAGAATTCTAATCTACAATCTTGTGGTTACAGATAAATCTCATTCACCTAAATGATTACTATCGCTTTGCCTAAAGGCGCGTTACTTAAAGACAGTATCGAACTCTTTAAACAAGTAGGCTTAGATTTCAGCCTCTTTCTTGATAAAAGTAACCGTCAGCTACAAATTACTGACTCCACTAAAACAGCCCAGGCTTTACTTGTCAGGGCGCAAGATGTCCCTATCTACGTTGAATATGGTCAAGCGCAATTAGGTATTGTTGGTTATGATGTGTTGCGAGAAAAACAAGCTAATGTGGCAAATCTCACTGATTTACAATTTGGTTACTGTCGTCTATCTGTAGCTGTACCAAAATCTAGTACATATAGGCGATCGCAAGAATTACCCCCTCATGGTAGAGTAGCATCAAAATTCGTTAACTCTGCTTTAGAGCATTTTCACAACATTGACTTACCTATAGAAATTGTACCCTTATCAGGTTCGGTAGAATTAGGCCCCATTACAGGAATGTCCGAAGCAATTGTCGATTTAGTTTCTACTGGTAAAACTTTAAAAGAAAACGGCTTAATTGAAATTGATGTTTTATACGAAAGCACCGCAAGATTAGTTGCTCATCCCCTTAGTTATCGTTTAAATAGAGATAATTTAGACCAGTTAGTAGCCAAAGTAAATAAGATAATTAATGACTAAAATTAGATTGTTTTAAATGTCTGATTTATGGATATGCGATCGCTGTAATTAACAAAAAAAATTATAACATTTTTAACTCTCTTAATTAGCTCAATATGCTAGTCTTTGTAAGATATTTTGATACGGATTGAATGAATAACCCATCTCTTTTTCCGAAATACACATCTATTGAAACGGAATTCAATACTGATGCCAACTTAGTATTAAAATTAGGAGATGTTGAAGATTTTCTCTCAACTATTCCTGATAATTCTATAACTCTAATAGTTACTTCTCCACCATATAATCTAGGCAAAAAATATGAAAAGCGTATTGCTATAGAAACTTATTTAGAACAGCAAAAACCAATTATAAAACAACTCTATCGAATACTCAAAGAAGATGGAAGTATCTGTTGGCAAGTAGGAAATTATGTAGATAAAGGAGAAGTTTTTCCTTTAGATATTTTTTATTACCAAATTTTTAAAGAATATAACTTATTTCTCAGAAATCGCATTATTTGGCATTTTGGCCATGGTCTTCACGCTTCTAAAAAGTTTTCTGGGCGTTATGAAACAATTTTATGGTTTACAAAAAGCAAAGAGTACTTATTTAATTTAGATGCGGTCAGAGTACCTTCTAAATACCCTGGAAAACGCCACTATAAAGGTAAAAATAAAGGTAAGCCTTCAGGTAATCCTAAAGGTAAAAATCCCTCTGATTTTTGGGAAATAGCGATTAATGAATGGGCAAAAGAAGTTTGGGAAATTCCTAATGTGAAATCCAATCATCCAGAAAAAACGCTTCATCCGTGTCAATATCCTGTAGAGCTAGTAGAAAGATGTGTTTTAGCTTTAACTAATGAACATGATTGGGTATTCGATCCTTTTGCTGGCGTTGGTTCATCTTTAATTGCAGCTATCAAACACAATCGTAAAGCTATTGGATGTGAAAAAGAAAGTCAGTATATAGAAATAGCCCATCAAAGAATTAATTCTTACTTTGAAGGAACACTTCGTACCCGACCAATGGGAAAACCTGTTCACAAACCCGTAGGAAAAGATAAAGTAAGTCAAGTCCCTCAAGAGTGGCAAAAAGCCGAATCAGAACAAATGAAGTTATTTGAAAAAAAGGGTACATCTAAGTGATTATTGGCGGACTTTATTCCTTCAAAAATGGAAAAGAAATCATAGAGCAAAAATTTCCTAACGAATTACAAGAAGTACAAATAATTATTCAAAGTATTGATGCTCAACAACTAAAAAATAAAACAAGCAAAGAGAAAACAATGCAAGGCAGAATGTTATACAGCCCTCCAGGTTTAAACAAAGCCTTTAAATCAGAATTTGATCGAAGAAATTGGTATAAAGAAAAAATATATTGTGATTATCAAGATTACAACTATTACGCTCCTGGTTTTAATCCTTATGTCCCTTCTGGAAGACAAAAACTCTATCGAGAAATGGACTTTCTCAAAAATCGCGTCGGAGTAGAAGTTCAATTTGGTAAATACGCATTTATGGCTTATAACGTGTGTGCCAAGATGACTATTTTTCACAATCTTGATTTTATTGATGTCGGAATTGAAATTGTTCCTCTAAAATAATTAGCTGATGAAATGTCTACAGGTGTTTCTTACTCTGAGCAAATAGTTTGGGACTTGGAACAAAGAGGCGTTGCGGATATTGATATTCCTGTTTTGGTAATGGGTATTGCTCCCTGAATCGCTATCATTCTTGGTAAGCACTCATCATATTTTATTCTCAATAAATAACAATGCAAACCAGACAATTAGGACAATCCGATCTGCAAATTACCCCCATTATTATGGGAACATGGCAAGCAGGTAAAAAGATGTGGGCAGGAATTGAAGACAAGGAAACTACCAAAGCTATTCGTACCGCTTACGAAGCAGGAATTACCACCATTGACACTGCTATAGTTTACGGTGCAGGTCATTCTGAAAGGATCGTAGCCAAAGCTCTATCTGATGTTCGAGATAAAGTAGTTTACGCTTCTAAAGTATTTGCCGATCGCCTTAAATATGACAAAGTAATAGCATCTTGCGAAGAATCTCTAACCAATCTCAATACCGATTACATAGACTTATATCAGATTCATTGGCCCTCTGGTTCATTTAAATCAGAAGTTGTACCCATCTCAGAAACGATGGAGGCTTTAAATAAGCTTAAAGAGCAAGGCAAAATCAGAGCTATTGGTGTATCTAATTTCTCTGCTGTTCAGCTAGAAGAAGCATCACAATACGGCAGAATAGACAGTCTACAACCGCCCTATTCTCTATTTTGGCGACAAGTAGAAAGCGATGCTATGCCCTACTGTATTGACAACAATATTTCTATCTTGGCTTACTCTTCTTTGGCACAGGGAATATTAACAGGAAAATTTGGCGATCATCCTCAATTTGCTGAAGGGGATCATAGAGCAAAACACAAACTATTTCAACCAGAAAATTTTCAACGAGTGCAACAAGCTTTAAGAGAACTTAAACCTATTGCAGAGCAACATAACTGCACTTTGGCACAACTAGCTCTGGCTTGGCTGATTGCTCAACCTCAAACAAATGCGATCGCTGGAGCTCGCAATGCTCAACAAGTCGCTGACAATGCTCAGACTGTCAAAGTTACCCTTTCTCAAGAAGAAATTGCCAAAATAGACCAAATTGGTAAACAAGTTACCGACCACCTTGATAATAATCCTGTAATGTGGGACTGGTAATCAGGAATGAGGAACTAGGAATGAAGAAACCAACTACTGATTACTTCATCCTTAATCCTTAATCCTTCATCCTTGTAAAGAGTGGAGCTTTTGATGTGAAGTATTTTTTTCTTGCAGAAGGATGGACTTATGGAAGAGTCTGGGAATTTGGCGGATTGTGGAATCAATCCCTTTGGATGCGATCGCCAGAAATTACTAAGCTTGATTGCGCCATAATGCAAAAAGAAGAAATACTTTGGCTTTATCAAGTAGAAGATGCTGTAATCATGATCGAAGTTTACCCAGAATCTCCCGAATCTCAACCCACTATTGGGCAGGTAGTCTTAAAGCGTCTAATCTCGGCAGAGCAAGCCATAGAGATGCTTCATCAAGCCGAAAAATTGCTAAAATACCTCCCATAACTTTTAGTTTTAAGCTGGCATTACCTACGAGTAAATTTTTGACTTGCTACTCTTTCAATACATCACGACATCACGACTTCGTCTGTTACTTAATTTTCTATCTCCCACTCCCCATGAAATACTTTTTATTTTGTTACAAAACTTAATTTTTACCAATAACAATCGTTATTTCTTGCAATAGGTTCTAACAATAGTTACACTTCTTTAAATAATAGGAAAAAAAGACATCCTAGAATAAGT
Source organism: Hyella patelloides LEGE 07179 (assembly GCF_900659865.1). GTDB lineage: Bacteria > Cyanobacteriota > Cyanobacteriia > Cyanobacteriales > Xenococcaceae > Hyella > Hyella patelloides. Next base: position 27,439 of record NZ_LR213783.1, on the reverse strand, counting down.
CGATCTTTCTTCTGCTTTAGGTCATTTTTACTGACCGAGCCAGAGCATAAGACAAAAAAATACAAATTAGAACATAAAGCTGAACGGTACTCCGCTTTTTCTAAGTAGAAACTTCGGTTCACTTAATCTAACTAAATAAATTACTCAACAGGAGGAGTGTAGTCAATGGGACTACCTTGGTATAGGGTTCACACAGTCGTCCTGAATGATCCAGGTCGTCTAATTTCGGTTCACTTAATGCACACTGCTTTAGTAGCAGGTTGGGCTGGTTCAATGGCTCTTTTTGAGCTAGCAACTTTCGATCCTAGTGACGCTGTTCTCAATCCCATGTGGCGACAAGGGATGTTCGTGTTACCTTTCATGGCACGTTTGGGCGTAACTGGTTCTTGGGGTGGCTGGAGTGTCACTGGAGAAACCGGTGTTAACCCTGGTTTCTGGTCATTTGAAGGAGTTGCGATCGCTCATATCGTACTCTCTGGTTTATTATTCCTAGCTGCTGTATGGCACTGGGTATATTGGGATTTAGAATTATTCGTCGATCCTCGTACTGGTAAGCCCGCTTTGGACTTACCCAAAATGTTTGGCATCCATTTATTTTTATCTGGTTTACTTTGCTTTGGTTTTGGTGCATTCCACCTAACTGGTCTTTGGGGGCCTGGAATGTGGATAAGTGATGGTTATGGTCTAATAGGTCATGCCCAGGGAGTAGCCCCAGAATGGGGACCTGCTGGGTTTAACCCCTTTAACCCTGGTGGCGTAGTAGCTCACCATATTGCTGCTGGTGTTGTTGGTATTATTGCTGGTTTATTCCACCTCAGTGTTCGACCTCCCGAAAGGCTCTACAAAGCCTTACGTATGGGGAACATTGAAACTGTACTTTCTAGCTCTATCGCAGCAGTATTTTTCGCAGCTTTCATCGTTACAGGTACTATGTGGTACGGTAACGCAACTACTCCCATCGAATTATTCGGTCCTACTCGTTATCAATGGGATCAAGGCTACTTCCAGCAAGAAATTGCTCGTCGTGTAGATACTGCAATCGCTGATGGCGCAACTGAATCTGAAGCTTGGTCGGCAATTCCTGAAAAACTAGCTTTCTACGACTATGTAGGTAATAGCCCCGCAAAAGGTGGTTTATTCCGTACTGGTGCAATGGATGGTGGTGATGGTATTGCTCAAGAATGGTTGGGACACGCAGTCTTCACTGACAGCGAAGGACGTGAACTATTTGTACGTCGTATGCCTAACTTTTTTGAAACTTTCCCCGTTGTGTTAGCTGATGCTGATGGTATTATTCGTGCGGATATTCCTTTCCGTCGTGCAGAATCTAAATACAGCATGGAACAAAGTGGCGTTAGCGTTTCCTTTTACGGTGGTGCTTTAGGTGGGCAAACTTTTACCGAGCCTCGACAGGTTAAGAAATATGCTCGTAAAGCTCAGTTGGGAGAATCATTTGCTTTTGACACCGAAACTCTAGCCTCTGATGGTGTATTCCGTACCAGTCCCCGTGGTTGGTTTACATTTGGTCATGCTGTATTTGCGCTTCTCTTCTTCTTTGGTCATATTTGGCATGGTTCTCGTACTTTATATCGAGACGTATTTGCTGGTGTTGACCCCGAATTAGAAGAACAACAAGTAGAATGGGGATTCTATGCGAAAGTTGGTGACAAATCATCTCGTCGCCAAGAGCCTATCTAGGCTGAGTTTAGTGAACAATCACACAAACTAATCTATCGGAGAAGAGCGATCGAGTAATTTGAAGTATTGTTAAGTTCCTCGATACTCTTCTTTTCTTGATAAAATATAAAGTAACAAACAACTAGGAGCAGACATGGAAAGCGTCGCTTACATATTAGTCCTGACTATGATGATTTCTGTTTTATTTTTCGCAGTGGCATTTCGTGAACCACCCCGTATTGAAAAATAAACAGCAAACAAAAGTTAAATATTTTTAATTTTTCTTGCGATTCTGAGTCAATTGCCATTCTAATCTGTATTACAAAGATTAAGATGTGGTAAGAGGCTCAGATTTTTGCAATTTAGTTATTTTATCTTTATAAATTAAATCTGACTAGAAAATAATCGACAATCTCCCTTGCTGGAATTTCTCGATCTAGCTACTATTCTTAAACATAATTATGTTGTGTCCTAATTGTCAGCATACAGAAAGTCGAGTTTTAGAATCTCGCTCTACAGAAGGTAAGCAAAGTATTCGCCGTCGCCGAGAATGCCTTCAGTGCAAGCAACGTTTTACAACTTACGAAAGAATTGAATTAGTACCAATTACAGTGATTAAAAGAGATGGTAGCAGAGAATCTTTTGATCGCTTTAAATTAATTAGAGGTATTATGAGAGCTTGTGAGAAAACTGGTATCACCCATCAAAAAATTGAAAGCATAGTGGATGAGATAGAAGCCAAGTTGCAGCAAAGCACAGAACGAGAATTTTCGAGCAACGAAATAGGAGAATTGGTATTAAAGTATTTACGTCGGGAAAATGAAGTAGCTTATATTAGGTTTGCTTCAGTATATCGTCAGTTTCAAGGTATTAAAGATTTTATTGAGACTTTACATGATTTGCAACAAGAAACTTGGGAAAAAGATCGTCCTAAATGGCAAAAATCCGACAATTCTAGAGATCGCAATGCGATACTAGACTGTTACTCATAATCTCATAATAGGCTTAATTCTCAAAAAATCCGTCAACACTCGCTCTCGGAATATGCGTTTTCTTAAAGAAGAGTATCGAGAAGCATTTGGTAAGTTCGCGAATGTGCGAGGTCTCCAAGGGAAGTTTAAGTCGGACGCTTGTACCCAAAACGACGGGCATAAACCCCCAAATGCGATGGGATAAACACCGAATACGACGGGTGTAAACACGAAGATGCGATGGGTGTAAACACCGAATACGAAGGAAATAAAAGGCTTACAGCAACGCGGGGTCTTTCCTCATTTCCTCCAGTCAAAAAAAGCACAAAAACATTTGTGTAGCTTCCAAAAAAAGCTACAATGTCATAATGGGTAATCGCAGCCAAAAAATGAAGGCACTATTATTATCTATCATACAAGTAGTTAGTAAAAACCCTATATTGCGATTACTAACAGACAAATGTGGGTGTAGGCTACACGATCTTATAGAGAGTGTACATCGGCAGGAGGCACGTTAACCAAGGAGATACAAAAACAAGGAATTACAAAAGCACATGGTCAATCAGCAATTAACAAGTAAGAAAGATATCGGTTTTACTCACGAAGATTTCGCAGCCCTTCTCGATAAGTATGACTACCACTTTAGTCCTGGGGATGTGGTAGCAGGTACAGTATTCAACATGGAACCAAGAGGGGCCCTGATTGACATCGGTGCCAAAACAGCAGCCTACATCCCCATTCAGGAAATGTCTATCAACCGAGTTGATGACCCTTCTGAAGTTCTCCAAGCTGATGAGACTAGAGAGTTTTTCATTCTTACCGATGAAAACGAAGACGGACAATTAACCCTTTCCATCAGACGTATTGAGTATATGCGTGCTTGGGAAAGAGTCAGACAGCTACAACAAGAAGACGCGACAGTCCGTTCTAACGTATTTGCCACTAACCGTGGTGGTGCATTAGTCAGAATTGAAGGACTTAGAGGTTTTATTCCTGGCTCTCATATTAGTGCAAGAGAAGCTAAAGAAGATTTAGTAGGAGAAGATTTACCCCTCAAATTCCTCGAAGTTGACGAAGAACGTAATCGCCTGGTATTAAGCCATCGTCGTGCATTGGTAGAGCGCAAGATGAATGGTTTAGAAGTAGGTCAGGTAGTAGTTGGTTCAGTCAGAGGAATCAAACCTTATGGTGCATTTATCGACATCGGTGGCGTCAGCGGACTGCTTCACATCTCTGAAATTTCTCATGACCACATTGACACACCTCATAGTGTATTTAATGTTAATGATGAGTTAAAAGTGATGATTATTGACTTAGATGCTGAAAGAGGACGTATTTCTCTCTCAACTAAGCAGCTAGAACCAGAACCAGGTGATATGCTCAAAAATCGCGATCTAGTATTTGAAAAAGCTGACGAGATGGCCGAAAAATATCGTCGTAAATTACTCGCAGAAGCAGAAGGAGTAACCCTAGAAGAAGAAGAAATCCCTACTGCTAGTGAAGAAGAAGAAGTTGTCGTAGAGGAAGAAACTACTGCTAGTGAAGAAGAAGAAGTTGTCGTAGAGGAAGAAACTACTGCTAGTGAAGAAGAAGAAGTTGTCGTAGAGGAAGAAACTACTGCAACTGAATCAACAGAAGCAGTAGCAGTAGAAACTACTCTCACTGAAGAAGTAGATGCCACAGAAGAAGAGTAAATTACTAATTCATAATTAATTAGATTTAAACTAAAGTAGAGGGTAATACCCTCTATTTTTTTGATGAGGTAGTTTTTTAACCCCAATACCAGCAAGAATCATCTTAAGTTCTGTTTAAATATGATGTTGAAAACAGATTCTGCGTGAGCACCTCATCCCTCTTTTATTATTATGGAGCAATAAACCCAGAGGAATAGGGAAAACTAGCAAAAAACAAAGTCCTTCAAATGGTTATTAATTCTTACTTTATTCCCTATAGTTACAAAAACCTCAGCATCCCTCACGCTCAAAAGACAAGGGACTGTCACCTGAATTTAGTTCAGGTGAATGACAACGTCCCGCAGCCCCTCATATATCGAGTCTCTACAAGGTTTAACAGCTTTACTAATAAGTGATTTATGAGAACAGGATTTGGAATCATCCATTATTGCACCAACAAAGCAAAGCACCTACTCGTAAATACAGAGTTATCAATCTTCTTGTCCCAGTTCATCAATTCCAACCTACTAATTAATAACATATGGCAGAAATAGCCTGTAATGACGTAATATTTTCGGATATCAAAGCTATTTTTTTTGATAAAGATGGCACATTAGAAGATTCTCGTCTTTTTCTACAGGAATTAGCCCAAGAAAGAGTTAATCAAATTGCCATTTCAATGCCCCAAATTGCCGATAGCTTGCTAATTGCTTTAGGAGTTACAGACAATGGTTTAGATCCCAAGGGGTTAATGGCAGTGGGCAGCAGGGAAGAAAATGAATTAGCTGCTGCTGCTTATATTGCTAGTAGTGGTTGTGGTTGGTTTGCAGCCAAAGAGCTTGCTCATAGAGCCTTTGATAAAGTAGCAAACAAAGTAATGCCAAACAGAAAATCTTCTCCGATGTTTCCTGGTAGTTTGGAGGTACTTAAATCTTTAGCAGCGACTAATTTAAAACTAGGTATTATTTCTGCTGATTCTACGGTTGGAATCAAAACTTTTGTGGAGAGAGAACAGATTAATTCTTACTTTCAGTTGCTCTTAGGTAGCGATCGCATTTTAAGCAAACCCAGTCCTTTATTATATTTGAAAGCTTGCCAAATGTTAAATGTGCAACCCTATAATACTCTCATGGTAGGAGATTCTTTAGGAGATATTTTAATGGCACAACAAGCTAATGCTAGAGGTACAATTGGTATTTCTTGGGATAATCCAACCGCAAAACATTTGGACTCAGCTACAGTAATAATTGATAATTTAGACGTAATAAAAGTTTTTTAAGCTTCAAATACTCAAAAACCCAAAATATTAGCCGATTACAGACGGCAGTCACAATATTCTGAGGAAACCTTAGCATCCCTCACCTTCAAATCAAATGCAGTTTATCCTTAAATGTATTCAATTGTTCAAATAAGGTTATTATCTTAATACAATACACATAATTATTCGTCTTGTATGATGTAAACTTGACCTTAACATTCGATACTAGTTCCAGAATCAAGGGAGGACTCGATCAAATTGTCTAAACGTTATTTATTTACATCAGAATCCGTCACAGAGGGTCATCCCGATAAAATTTGCGATCAGATTTCTGATACTATCCTAGATGCCTTACTAAACCAAGATAGCATGAGTCGTGTGGCTGCGGAAGTAGTAGTTAATACAGGCTTAGTTTTAATCACAGGCGAAATCACTTCTAAAGCGCAAGTTAACTTTGTGGATTTAGCTCGTCAAAAAATTGCTGAAATTGGCTATGTTCACGGAGAAAATGGCTTTTCTGCCGATAGTTGCTCTATTTTAGTCGCTTTAGATGAACAATCTCCTGATATATCTCAGGGTGTTACAGCAGCCCAAGAACAAAGGGATCGATTAAGCGATGATGAATTAGATAAGATTGGTGCTGGCGATCAAGGTATTATGTTTGGTTATGCTTGTAATGAAACACCTGAATTAATGCCTTTACCTATTAGTTTGGCACATCGGATGTCTCGCCGTTTAGCAACAGTGCGAAAGAGTGGCGAATTATCTTATCTTCGTCCTGATGGTAAAACTCAGGTATCAGTAATTTACGAAGATGGTAAACCAGTAGGCATTGACACGATTTTAATTTCTACTCAGCACACTGAATCTATTGGAGATATCACCGAAGGTAATGCAGTCCAGCAGAAAATCAGTGGTGACCTTTGGAAAATAGTCGTACAACCTGTTTTTGCTGATTTAACAATCAAACCTGATAATAACACCCGCTTCTTGGTTAACCCTACTGGAAAGTTTGTCATTGGTGGCCCTCAAGGAGATTCTGGTCTAACAGGAAGAAAAATTATTATTGATACCTATGGCGGTTATTCTCGTCATGGTGGTGGTGCTTTTTCTGGTAAAGACCCCACAAAAGTAGATCGTAGTGCTTCTTATGCTTGTCGTTATGCAGCAAAAAATCTTGTAGCTGCGGGTTTGGCAGATAAGTGTGAGGTACAGGTTAGTTATGCTATTGGTGTGGCTAGACCCGTTAGTATTTTCTTAGAAACTTTTGGTACGGCAAAAATTGATGAAGATCAATTACTAGAAATAGTTAAAGAACATTTTGAATTGCGTCCTGCGGGAATTATCCAAACTTTCGATCTCAGAAATTTACCAGCAGAGAGAAATGGTCGTTTTTATCAAGATGTAGCTGCTTACGGACATTTTGGTAGAACGGATTTAGATTTACCTTGGGAAAGAACAGATAAAGCAGCTTTGTTGAAAGAATATGCCTTATCTAAGTCTGCTGTTTAGTAAAAAAAATCAAATTAAAAATTACATATTAAGGTATTAGGTTGAACTTAGTACCTGTTTTTTTTCAGGGTGGCAAAATACCAGTGAAGCAGTTAATGAATATTTTCTAGCTAGGTGTTCGTGGTGTTTTGAGTGATGATAGTCATTCCCTCTTAGAGCTTGGATGATCTTTATTTATATCCTTGTAATACCAAATTCTGTTCTCATAAAACACTTAGTCAGTAAAACCGTTAAACCTTGTAGAGACGAGATATATGAGGGGCTGTCTCTTGAAATGAATTCAAGAGCAAGTATCGCCCCGTCATGTCTCTACACAAATATTATATGAGGAGTTTGACAATCGGATTTAGTATAAGGGGGCTGAGAGAGAGTTCAATAGTTTATTTGATAATTTAAGCCTCTTAATCCATAAACCTGGCGGAAAAAAATTTTTCACTTAGGGGATTAACCCAGTATTTTAGTCTAGACACGCTAGTAGGTTAGGTAGCACAAAGTAATACCTAACACAAGATAACCTTCACCGTTTATGAAGAATTTTCAGTAAGTGCAGCGCGTAATCCAAGACCAATAAAAATACTTCCCGTAACCCAACGTATCTTACTGGCAATAGCTTGACGAGTTTGAATCCATCTACCTATAACTCCAGAAAAGTAAGCAACTGGAAAATAGACTAACATCCCAAGTAACATAAAAACCACTCCCAAAATGAGCATCTGCAACTGAACTTTCCCAGCATTTACATCAACAAACTGTGGTAAAAATGCCAGAAAAAATAGTGTTGTTTTGGGATTGAGGATGCTAGATATGATGCTTTGTCTCAAAATTGTAGCTGTTGCAATTCTTTCATTTTTAGAAACAATTCTAAATTGGCGTTTATTTTGAATTGCTTGAATGCCAAGGTAGATCAGATATAACGCACCAAAATACTTTACTATCTGAAATGCAATTGCTGAGGACTGAATTAATGCAGAGAGTCCAACTACAGCAAATATAGTATGAGTAACATCACCAAGTGCATAACCCACAACTGTTACTATCGCTGCTTGCCGACCTTGGCTGATTCCGCGCCCCAGCATTGCCAGTAAGTCAGGTCCAGGTGTTGCTAATAGTAGCAGAGAAGCTACAGCGAATCTGCTAATTAGGTCGAAATTTATCATTGTATGAAGAGAAATTTCCGAAAAAACTGCTTGAACAATTTAGCAATGCCAATTGTCTTCGACATTATCTCTCAAAAACAGAACAAAGTTTGTGTATGGAATTACGCTTTTTGGTATCGGTAATTTGTTGCTGTTGTAAAAATTCTTTATTTACTACTAGAATATTCTTTTTTACAATCGCCCTCATTCCCACTTCAATGTTATTCGGGCTACCTATTTTCTAAGCCAGACAAATACCTAAAGGTAACGGAAGTTTTTGAGCAATTACTGATGCTACTAGTATTCCTCTACGAGGTAAATTTAAGACAATTCCCTTGAGAAGATTGCTGACAGTCTAAAAGCTTTTGTACTATTTTTTGCCCTGCATCCTGACAATTTAGCAGTATGGTATACACAGTAACAATTACCTTCAAATTGCTGATAAACTTGGAAGATATTTTTTTACTGCTTTAATCGTAACTATCAAACTTAAGACATTTATGAGTAATTCAGTTATGAAATCAATAATTTATCGTGGATAAAATACCTTTTGATAAGCTGGTATTAAATGTTTCTGAGCAAGATATTGATGAATTTGATTAGCACTAAAATGACTAATATCTTTAGATAATTCTTGAATCTGTAAATTTTTAAATAAAGTAGGAGTAAAAGATTTACGAATTAAATTAAGTATTTGAGGTTGGGCTATCAAAATTAGTTTTTGTCCTTGATGAATACGGACTAGATTAATTATTTCACTTGTAACTTTTTGAGCAAACTTACGTTCAAACTGATGTTGAGTATATTTTGTGTTTTTTAATTTTCGATAATGCCTATTGGTTATTTTAAACCAAAATCCTTGACAGTAGTCAGATGTACAGTAGGACAAATTTTCTTGTTCTACCAAATTGGGGCCAGACTCATACTCTGGCCATTCTGCCTCTTCAAGCGTAAAAAAACGAGCTTCACTGTTGTTGATTGCAACAACTATAAATTTATCCATGATTCAGATTATAACTATGGATTTATCACAATCAACATCTTATCAAGATTTTATTAATCTATTTATCTATTTATTAAATAAAGTTAAAATTTTATGATAATTTCTTAAAAACTACTTCTCAAAAAAGCATTATGTGAATTGAGTTACTGGGTTAAACTATAGCTCGATAATAAAATATTAGATTGACTAAAATCTTCTGACATCAAGACTTTTGACGTTGTCTTTTTGCTTCATAAAGCACTAGGGAAGTTGCGATCGCCACATTTAAAGATTCTACCTGGTTAGCTAAAGGAATAGTAATTTCTTCATCTGCTAGTGCTTTCAATTCTGGGGATAATCCCGCGCCTTCATTTCCTATCAATAATAGACTGGGACGAGTTAGATCGAGTTCCCAATAAGTTTTTTTTTCTTGGGGTACAGTAGCAATAATTTGGATACCTTGCTGTTGATGTTGTTTAACTATAGAAACTAAATCTAAAGTTACCGCTATTGGTACACGAAACCATTCTCCTACAGAAGCTCTTAATACTTTAGGGTTATCAAAATCTACACTATCTTGACTCAACCATAAACCATCAACTCCAGTAGCTACGGCAGTACGGATCATTGTTCCCAGATTACCAGGGTCTTGTAGTCTTTCAATCGCTAATCCTAGCTTTGTCTGGGAAATTACAGGGTTTTGAGCAGTCTTTCTGTCAGCAATAGCCACAATTCCATCAGGACTAACCGTAGTAGCAATAGCAGATAATACTTCTGGACTAACTAACTGTACTTTAGATCCTCTCATTACTATTTTTCGCCACAATTGCTGATGACGTTCCTGCCATTTTAGAGTACAAAATACAGTAACAAGAGGATAATTCTGATTTATGGCAGTGGTAATAATATTGTTACCTTCCAGCAATAACAGATTTTGCTTTTGTCTTTCTTTGGTGCGATGAAGCTTACGAACCTGCTTGATCAGAGGATTTTTGATGCTGGTTAATATTTGATTTGTCACTAGCTATTGACGGACAGCACAATCTTAAGTTAACACTTACTTGCTGAGTGCGGAACTCGGGACTTGAACCCGAATGTTCTAAGCGAACACTAGAATCTGAATCTAGCGCGTCTACCAATTCCGCCAGTTCCGCCCTGATAAAGTATTGGCACACAAACTTTTATTATCATTGGTTCTAAAATTATTGTCAAGCCAAAAAACTATCTCAAGACAGTGTTAAATATTTTTTGAGCAACATACAATTTTGACCACTTTCTTAAATCTACTCGATAGCACAAACTTAATTGATACCTTGTAGCCGAACAGCGATCGATAATTACGAATTAACAACCTGATTCATCACAAAATAAGCAAAAAACTGGAGGACAAGACCATTAACTCTATCTCTAACCTAACACAACCCTCTACTAAGGAAAGAAGTCAATCAGTGCTAGAAATTTGGGGGCGTAATCCTCTCCAGGGAAATGTCAAAATTAGCGGAGCTAAAAATTCTGCTTTAGTTTTGATGGCTGGCTCTCTACTGTGTCCTAAAGACTGTAGATTACGTAATGTGCCTTCTTTGGTTGATATTAGCCGTATGAGTCAAATTTTGACTTCTTTAGGCGTTAAATTAACTAAAAATGGTGATGTTTTAGATATCGATGCTAGAGATATTAATCCCACAGCAGCCCCCTACGATATCGTATCTCAACTGAGAGCTAGCTTTTTTGCAGTAGGGCCTTTGTTAGCAAGATTCGGCACAGTCAAAATTCCTCTTCCTGGAGGCTGTGATATTGGAGCAAGACCTGTTAAGCTTCATATTCAGGGTTTACAAGCGATGGGAGCAAGCGTTCTGATTGAGTCAGGAATCGTCCATGCTGATGTTAAAGGAAGCAACCGCAGACTCCAAGGAGCAAAAATCTATTTAGACTATCCTAGCGTTGGCGCGACAGAAACCCTGTTAATGGCAGCAACTCTGGCAGAAGGAGAAACTACCATCGAAAATGCTGCCCAAGAGCCAGAAATTGTTGATTTAGCTAATTTCTGTATTGCGATGGGGGCAAAAATTTATGGTGCTGGTACGAATAAAATTACCATTGTGGGAGTAGATCGCTTACACTCCGTAGACTATGCTGTGATTCCAGATCGCATTGAAGCAGGGACATTCTTAGTTGCGGGAGCAATTACCCATTCAGAGATTACTGTGTCTTCGGCGATCGCCGATCATTTAGTACCCGTAATCGCTAAATTAGAAGCAATAGGTTGTCGAATAATTAACGAGGGGGAAAATTGTTTACGCCTGATTCCTGGGGAATTAAAAGCTACAGACATTGAAACCTTACCCTATCCTGGCTTTCCTACGGATATGCAAGCTCAATTTATGGCATTGCTTTGTTTTAGTGAAGGTAATAGTGTTATTAGTGAAACTGTTTTTGAAAACCGCTTGCGTCATGTAGCAGAATTGCAACGTATGGGAGCAAATATCCGTCTTAAAGGCAATCATGCTTTAATTCAAGGTGTACCTTTCCTTTCTGGCGCGCCAGTAATGTCCACAGACTTAAGAGCCTCTGCTGCTCTAATTTTGGCAGGTTTAGCAGCCCAAGGGAAAACCATTGTTAGAGGTTTACATCACTTAGATCGAGGTTATGAAGATATAGAAAATAAATTAAGAAAATTAGGCGCAAGAATTGAACGTGTTACGGAAAGTAATTAGTTATTTATTTGTTTGTAGGGGCTGATGGTTATTCGCTCCTACAAAGTTGATTAATGATGAATAAATAATAAATATATTTTCTGGTATTTTCAGTAAATCGTCATCTACTTCATCGTTTTCAATAGTTTCTTTTTTATATTCTAAAAAATCTTCATTTTCCAAGATTATTTGGTCTATATTAGCCTTGGTAGACACATAAAGTGAACTATCACCTGCCAAAAAACCTGCACTATGACCAATTAAGCCAATAATTTTTCTATAACTTAACGGTAATTTTCCATATTCAGCCTCAATTTCCAAGATTTCTCTTTCACTACAACCATTGATTTCATCTTCACGGGCAATATTACGGACAATTAATTCGGCTTTTAATTGATCTATATTTTCTATCATTTTTTGTTCTTATCTAATCTATACGTTTTCCTTGAACAACATCCAGAGTGATTTCTGGTCTTCTTCTATAAAATTCTCTAATTGCTGAATCCGCACATGATGTACAAGAAGTTCTATCAACCACTAAGCGTATATTACCCGTAGATGAATCGGTTGTATCTCGCAAAATTTGTTCTAGTATTGTTATTGATTATTAGGGGTTTGAAATTGTCAAGCCCTTCTCCTTTAGAATAAATTCCAATAACAAAGTAAGTATTATAATTGCTCAATGAACTTTAGTAACGAACTTTCCTTACTCATGCGGGCTTGCTACCCCCTGATATATATACCCACTACAGAAGAAGAAAGACTAGAAAAAGCGATCGCCGAAACCCTAAAAACTATGAGCAATCGCAATGTCTACATCTGGGATTTTGTGGAAGGTTATGAAAATAATCCTAACAATCAAGGCTTTGGTAAACGCAATCCCTTACAAGCTTTAGAATTTATTGAAAAGTTACCTGAAAAAGTCGGTGGGGTATTTATCCTGCGTGATTTCCCGCGTTTTCTAGACGATGTTTCCATTTCTCGTAAACTACGTAACCTATCTCGTAGTTTAAAATCGCAACCAAAAAACATTGTGATTATCGCGCCTCAAGTGAGCATTCCCGAAGAATTAACCGAAATTTTCACCGTTTTAGACTTTCCTTTACCCAGTAGGGAAGAAATCAAACAAGAAATTAGCAGATTAATTTCCGCTACAGGACAACTACTGGCAGATAAACTACTAAACGATCTAGTACTCTCGGCCCAAGGGTTATCAATGGAAAGAATTAGAAGAGTTTTAACAAGAGCGATCGCTGCTCATGGTAAACTAGAAACCCCAGATGTCGAACTAATCCTCGAAGAAAAAAGACAATCGATTCGTCAAACGCAAATCCTCGACTTTTACCCCGCTACTGAAGAAATATCAGACATTGGAGGCTTAGATAATCTTAAAGACTGGTTACTCCGCAGAGGAGGCGCATTTAGCGAACAAGCCAGAGCCTACGGTTTACCCAATCCCAGAGGATTATTACTGGTGGGAATTCAAGGTACGGGAAAATCTCTCACCGCAAAAGCGATCGCTCATACTTGGCATTTACCCCTGCTACGCTTAGATGTGGGACGTTTATTTGCTGGTTTAGTAGGAGAATCAGAATCTCGTACCAGACAGATGATTAACCTTGCAGAAGCCCTTGCACCCTGTATACTTTGGATTGATGAGATTGATAAAGCCTTTGCTGGAGCAACAGGAAAAGGAGACGGCGGTACTACCAGTAGGGTTTTTGGCACGTTTATCACTTGGTTAGCAGAAAAACAATCCCCTGTATTTGTAGTTGCTACGGCTAATAATATCCAATCTTTACCTCCAGAAATACTGCGTAAAGGCAGATTTGACGAAATATTTTTTGTGGGCTTACCCTCTCAAACAGAAAGAGCAGCCATCTTTGAAGTACATTTAAGCAGATTACGCCCTCACAACCTGCAAAACTACGATCTCAAACGTCTTGCTTATGAAACCCCAGAATTTTCTGGTGCAGAAATCGAACAAACTCTAGTTGAAGCGATGCACATTGGTTTTAGTCAAAATCGCGACTTCACTAATGAAGATATCCTGGAAGCTGCAAGTCAAATAGTACCCCTAGCCAAAACCGCTCAAGAACAAATACAATTTTTACAAAATTGGGCAGCAGCAGGAAAAGCTCGTTTAGCTTCTCGCAACGATCGACTTCAATAAAAAAGAATTCAGAATATATGGAGTCAAGAAAATAATAAGATGGAAATTGTAACCATAAAGTATTACTATTTCACAGTGTATCGAGTAGGTTATAACTACTATCCAAAGAAAATGAAAGTTAAATTAATTGATAGATGTTTTCCATAGTGTAAAAATGTGCATTCTGACTTTTTCGGAGCGAACGGAAAACTTTAAACCACAAACTGATGATGAATGAATCAAAAACAAATGAACAAACTTGGTTGAGTGCAATCTCAAGTACGTCTCAGTTTATTTTAGGTTTCCTGTTGGGTGTTACTATGATTGCAGGAAGCGCAGTAGGAGCAGCCTATTATTATTTTAGACAAGTATCTTCTAACGCTCCCGAAAAACCTGTTTATACTGAAGAATCTCAAACTGCTGAAGCACCTAATAACCAAATAACAGAAGCTGGGGAAAATGAGTCACAATCTGATATCGAATCTACTTCTAATATCGAATCTACTTCCGATCTTGAAGCAGAATTAGAACTAGAGCCTTTGCCAGAAGAAGAAGAAGAAGAAGAAAACATTCCCCCTGGTGCTTATTATGCTAATGTAACTTGGCCCCAAGGTTTAAGTTTAAGAGCCGAACCAGATACTAACTCTGCCAGAATTGGTGGTGTTGGTTACGATGCCAGAATTTTGATTTTAGAAGAAAGCACCGATAAAAGATGGCAAAAAATAAGAATTCCCTGGAGTAAACAAGAAGGTTGGGTTAAAGCGGGTAATATCAAAAAAGCTTCTGATTAAGAAAATATGACTGCATCTTCAACAAATGAATCTTTACTCTTACGTGCAAATATCAAATCATCATCAAGCAAAAACAAAATTATCCGCACCTAAGTTATCGGTAGTAACTCCTTGGAAGATAGCTAAATCTCTACCATTGGCTTGAATTAAGACATCATCTTCTTGCTGAGTAAGATTAAGTTCCTCAAATCCAATACCTAATCCAGAAATACCAATGATATCTTCGGTTGGATTATAGTCAGTAACAATATTGGGTGAACTGGGAATTTTGGCTACAGCAATCCAAAATTGGTCTGCACCAGTCCCACCAGTGAGAGTATTATCACCACCTTTTCCTACAAACAAAAGATCTGCACCTGCGTCAGCAACAATGCGATCTCCACGAGATCCGCGAAGCGGATCGCCTGTACCTAAAATCAACGTATCATCGCCATCACCACCATAGAGACGATTATTACTGTTACTCGTAGTAGCATCAATTAAATCATTCCCCTCACCTGCAAAAACTAATTGGTCAGTAGAATCTATTTCTAAAACATCTGCATTGACTGTGCCGAATTGAGGCTCAGGCGAATTAACATTGTAAGATTGAAACATTACTTCTGAATAAGGTGATGTTTCGCCAGCAAGTAGAGGACTTTCTCGATCGTTAAGATGCTGTTCAAAGAAAGCCGTAGTATAGTCATTAATTATCCGCGCTGTTAGCTCAGGATCGGTCGGTTCAAAATCCTCACTGTTATTAGCATTCGCATCTAATATTGTTCCTAAAGCACCTAATTCAATGCCAGAATTTGCCAAAAAAGAAGATAAAAAGGGTATATCGTTAAAATCGGAGTGAGTTGTTCCCGAAATGGTAACTTCATAACCCTCATTTTGTAGATTCTCCACAAAAGATTGTTGTATTTGATTGAAATCTTTGTCTAAAGGATCGGAACTATTTCCCGTACTAAAAGCCTCATTATTAAAAGTCAGAAATGGTTGAGAAAGGCTAGCACTAGCCACATCACCAAATAAACCGCCATCTAAGTTAATTCCTGCTTTAAAACGAGAATCTTCGGCTAAAACTTTAGCAGCAGTTGCACCACCCAAAGAATATCCCAATATACCCACTCGATCTAAATCTAATTTTTCGCCAAATAAGTCTGTAGAGTTTTCTTCTGTATCAATTTCCTCAAGCTCATCTAAAACAAACTGAGCATCCTTGGCTCTAATATCTATACTCTCAGCGAAAAGTTCGGGATTTTCTGATGCACCCAAAAATCCGCCAAATGTGGGAGATTGGGTAATAACTCGCCCATCGGGAAATAGATTAACTGTGGAGTCGTAAGTGTGGTTAAGAGCAATTACTACATAACCTTGACTGGCTAATTCTTCTGCCTTAATAGTGTTCAGTTCTGGTAAACCGCCAAAACCATGAGACAAAAATAATACTGGATATTCTGATTTTGTCTTAGCAATGGGAGCATTAGCAATACTGTTAGTTGGGATAGATTGGGTAATGTCAGTAAAATCTTGTGGAGGTATTCCTACCGCAGTGGCGAGCGCATTACTCAAATTTTCGCTCATGTAAGGTGCAGTAGTTGAGGATGTATTTTCGCTGGGATACCAAACTTTTGCGGTTATCTCTCGCTTATCGTCGGGATCTTCTGTGTAGGTTTCTTCTCTTTCTGGATCGATAAAATGATAAGAAGTTGTTCCTACAGCATGATCGCCTGTTGGTTTGGGAAATGAGAGAGTTTGGGTTGTATCTTCAAAGTCGGATTGAGAAATATCTTCTGAATTGATATTATTTAAAACCGCCAGAGTTTCTGAGTTGAAAGTGATTAAAGTATTATTGGCATGATCTCCACTTCCTTGACTAATATCGAGATCGCTAAAGCTGATATTTTCTGGTAATTCCAATAAATCTTTACCTTGGGTAAAGTCAGTAATAGTATTTGTTCCATCTTCAGAGAGTATAAAGCGATCGCTCCCAGCACCACCTGTTAGAGTATTACTACCAGATAACCCAATTAAAGTATCATTGCCTTCTCCTCCAATTAGGTTATCGTCACCCTTACCGCTGTTGAGATAATCATCACCCTTACCACCAAAGAGTTGGTCATTTCCTGCATTAGCAAAAGCGCGATCGCTCCCTGCATCTCCGTAAAGGCGATCGTTTCCCGAACCTGCAAATAATAAATCGTCTCCATCGTTGCCATAAAGAGAGTTATTACCTTGAGTGTCTCTTACTAAATCGTTACCCGCACCACCAGAAAGAAGATCGTCATCTTTACCTCCCTGTAGGAGATCTTGACCATCACCACCAACTAAAAAATCACTACCTTTGCCTCCTTGCAGCAAATCGTTTCCTACCCCACCATTGAGAAAGTCATCATCTTTACCGCCATAGAGATTATCATCACCTTCTTTGCCAAACAAATAGTCATTACCCGCACCAGCAGAAAGAAAATCATCGCCTTTTCCTCCATCTAAAGCATCTAAACCTTTTTTGCCGACAAGAATATCATTACCGTCTCTACCATTAATCACATCGTTGTTCGATGTCCCCGTTAAATAGTTATCAGTTTCCGTACCATTAATTGCTAAATTATCATTAAGCCCTAATGTATTAGCAATACTCGCTTTATAAGCTTCAATAACTAAAATTGTTTGAGGATTACCTAGAATACCTCGATTTGCCAAAATGGAAATCGTCGTATCGCTACTAGAAAAATAATCTACCTGAGATCGATATCCAAATTGGCTTCCATCCATACTTCGGGTTTCGCCCCAAGGTAATTGACTGGGATATACACCAAGTCCAAATTTATCTAATTGAGTTCTACTTCTGTTGAAACCCGTGTCAACATAGTTGAATATTTCCGCAGTAGATTCTGGAGATAGTAAAGCTCCTGACGCTAAAGAATCAAAAAATTTTGCTACATCTTCTGCACTAGAAACTATCGAACCACTACCATAACTAATTTCTGTATTAACGGCAGTATAGTCCTCTAGGTTTCCATCTTGTCCGATATTGCCATTTCCTGTAAGAATATCGTCATAACCTTTGGCAAGCTTTTCCAAACTTACGTCTTCGGTAGTAAAAAAAGTATTATCAAGCCCTAAAGGTTCGAGAATTTCTTCGTCTAGAATTTGCTTAAAAGGTTCACCTGTTGCTTTTTCGGCAATCAATGCAGCAATAAGATTACCTGTATTGGTATAAGTCCATTTTTCTGTAGAATCCGATCCAGAAAAAGCAGGTTTGTCAAAAGCATAAGTCACTAACTCTTCTGGTTGCCAATCTCTATTTGACCCCGATAAATAGTCGGCTATAAAGTCAGGTAAAAACTCACCATCAAGATTAAAATAATCCCACACTCCTCCCGTACCGTCTAAGAGTTGACGGATAGTGAGATTTTCACCATTAGTAATTTTCTCAGCAATTTCTGGTAGCCATTTATCTATGGTGTCGTCTAAACGGGGTTTTCCTTGCTCTTGTAGCTTGAGAATAACAGTCGAGGTATAGGCTTTGCTGATACTAGCTATTTTAAAAAGATCGTCTGGTTGTGTTGCTTCCTGGGTTTCAAGATTAGAAAGACCTGTTGCTCCATTCCACTTACCCTCTGGTGTAACTACGCCAACACTGACACCAATATCAGGAGTATTAATATCTTGCGCTGTTTGTAATAATGCTGTCTCTAATTTTTGTTCTAAGTTTTCTGGTAGTTCTGGTGTTTGATTTTCGGCAGAATCTATTTGGTTTTGGTTAGTCACGATCGTAGACCTCTCAATAGTAGCTATTTTCAAGGTATGCAAAATCAGACGAATATACTACTACTCAGGATCATATGAATTTCACAAAAATATATGACAGGGATCATATTGCTAATTGGGCAAAAATACTCTAGCTTAAAAATATTTCTCTTCACAAACCCTTATACTGCAACAGTTAACATGAAACCAGCTATCCGCTCTTCCCTATCTGTTCAAAAAATGTTCCGTTATGTGGAATGGATACTGATAGTTGGATTTATTTTTTATTATTCCTTACTAATAGCAAACAATATTCTTGTTTTGACGGCAGAACAGTTTTGGCAACTGAGTTTTTTCTATGTTGCGATCGCAGCACTAAGTTGCATATTTCCAATGGGTCGCTCATTGTGGATTAAATACGCATATATTTGTCTGGAAATTTTCCTAGTTTTAGCAACCAGGTATTTTAGTGGGCTTCAAGTAGAACATTTAATGTTTGTGTATATTGCTAAAAGCTGTTTTTTTCTCAGGCGCAAAAGTGTCATGATCCTTACTGTTATAGTAGGGATTTTGTATGTAGTAATTCTCGTTGGGTCTTTACCTCAATCTATTGAAACATTTCCTTATGCTACAGCCGACATCGATCCTAGCGACCCGAAGCTGATCAAGGATTTTCTGATAAGTGGCATAGCTAGCTACGTAATGTTTAGCAGTTTTATGATTGTACTTGGTAATACTCTGCTTGCAGAGCAAAGAAGCCGTCAACGGGCTGAAGAATTAACACGACAAGTCGAAGGTTTGGCTACTAAACTGGAGCGTGTTCGTATTGCCCGCGATATCCATGATTCTTTGGGACACACACTAACGAACCTTCAGATTCAACTAGCACTAGCTCAGGAATTTCGAGAACATAAACCTGATCGCGCATTTAAAGCAATCGATCTGGCTAAGTTCTTAGCCGACCAGTGCGTTGAAGATGTTAGCCTAAAATTACAAGCTATACACCAGTCTGACTTTAATCTTGATCGAGCCTTACAAAGCTTACTGTCACAATTGCAGCATCATCCAGGGTTAAAAGTATCTTCAGAGATTAATTTGCCACAGTTGCCCTTACAGGTAAGCCATCATTTGTACTACATTATCAAAGAAGGACTGACCAATATTCAAAAACACAGCAATGCGGATCGCATATATCTACAGTGTCAAGCAACGAGCGATCGCATTACAGTAAGACTAGAAGATAATGGTCGAGGATTCGATCCAGCCCTATCTTATCCTGGATTTGGGCTACAGGGAATAAAAGAACGAGTAAATATTTTAAACGGCGAATTAAAGATTTGTACTACCCCAGAGGTAGGAACTCGAATAATGGTTATGATTCCCAAAGAGATGGAAATCGATCGCAAAAAAATCTCATAATAGACTGATTAAGGAAAAATTTTTCCTCAATTTATTCAACATTTTTAATTCTCATGATTCGACTCTTACTTGTTGATGACCAAGAGATTTTTCGAGAAGGTTTGGGGGAATTGCTTTCTCTCAGAGAAGGGATAAAAGTAGTCGGAAAAGCTAGTAATGGAGAAGAGGCAATTTCTCTGACAGCTAAATTACAACCAGATGTGATTTTAATGGATGTGCGAATGCCTATATGTAATGGTGTCGAAGCAACTCGCACTATTCATAACTCGTACCCTTGGATTCAAATTGTAGTACTCACCGTGTTTGACGATGACGAATACATCGGGCAATCTTTACAAGCTGGTGCAATAGGATATTTGCTCAAACGCACTCCTGCTCAACAGATTGTTACAGCTATCCGTTCGGCACATTTAGGATATAGCCAACTAAGTCCCACGATCGCATCTAAAGTATTTGCCCATCTCTCAGCTAAATCCTCGACATCAACAGTACAACATAAAAACCGATTGAGCAAACGAGAATTAGAAGTTCTCCAACTGATTGCTCAAGGTAAAAATAATCAGGAAATTTCTCAGCAACTCTACATCACAGAAGGTACTGTGAGAAACTATGTGACCCGTATTCTTAGAGAATTAGAATTACGCGATCGCATTTCTGCCGTACTTTGGGCGAATGAACATTTATGATTTTCAATAAAATTAAGACAAAATAATTTTGACAGAAATGCTCTTTTATTAGGCAAAAAAATGGATTATAAATTATTTACATTATCATAAATTATGTCGATAAAAATAATTTGAAAATTATGCTAAATTTTATAAATTTACTATTGAATGATAAGTAGGTAGACATAAATAACCTCAACTATGTATCTGAATGTAAACTCATCTCAATTTGATACCAATCAAATGATTTAATCTGCTTTATAAAAGCAAATATAGTTGAGCTTAATTAGCCCGATCTACTTAATTAAGGAAAGATTTTTGTTAAATCAAGAAATTTAATGATATTAATTTTTTTATTGGGGATCGGAAATCACGTCATGAAAGTTTTTGTAATCAATATAGTAATTACCATCATCTGTTTTATGGAGAATATCGGTAAAGCGCATCGACCATAAAAGATCGCTTACTTTGTAAATATAACGAGCATGAATAGTAGAGGAAAAAGTTTCGTCTAAACCAGTTAAAATAATTAGAATTGAAGCATCACATTGAGCTAAAGATTCTGGAGTTTCTCCCCACAAAGGACTGGATTGATCTATGGGGTGCATTACTAACCAGCTAAGGGCAAAACTAGGAGATTCTGAACGCAACAAAGGAAGGTTATAAAACCGTCTTAATTCTATTCCTTCGGGACTAACTTCATTTGCCAAAAAACTAACTTGAATACGAGCTTCTATAATGCGATTATCTCTTTGATTTGCGACTCGAAACATTAAAGTAGGAACACGGTTAAAAGGGTAAATTACCGCTACTTCACTAAAGAGAACTCGCGCCCTTGGTTGAGCAAAGCGGGCAAACATTAAGCCTGTCGCCATAGCTACCAATAATAGCCCTACCAAAACTTCAAAAGTAACTAATATTTGTGCGTAAATAGTTTGGGGATACATCGCCCCATAACCAATAGTAGAAAGACTCTGAACGCTAAAAAAGAAAGCATCAATAAAAGAATTGGGTTCGGCGTTAGCAATACCACCTCTAGTAGTTAAATAAGCTAAAGCAAAAGCAACATTAATTGCAAAATAAAATAAGCTCAACAATCCTAAAAATTGCCACCAGCTAATGACCAGCAACCAGTGATAAAGATCGCTGAAAGGGTGTTCTAATAATTGCAGAAGTTTATTTTTAGAACCCTTAACTTTTGTCAGCAGTGGCTTTGATGGAGGAGAAGATTTTTTAAATTGAGCTTGATAACGCCTACGCCGAGTCATTAAATTAGGCTTTTTGCATAAGTTGTATATCTATAATCTCAGTTCATGAACCATTAATCACCAAAAACCAATCGATAAATGATCGATATTAAATGCTTAATGATACAGGAGTCTCTTGCCATCTTCCCATAGCTTGACCCACAACTGCTAATTCTTGAGTCATCAATTGTTGAAATCTTTCTGGTGTCAGAGATTGTGGCCCATCAGAGAGAGCTTTTGCTGGATTGGGATGTACCTCTATCATCAGAGAATCTGCATTACAGGCGATCGCTGCTTTTGCCATATCGGGAACATATTCTGCTTTTCCTGTACCATGGCTAGGATCGATCGCAATAGGTAAATGAGTTAAAGAGCGTAATACGGGAATTACACTTAAATCTAAAACATTACGACAATATTTGCGATCAAAGGTTCTAATTCCTCGTTCACAAAGAATTACGTTAGGATTTCCTGCTGCTAAAATATATTCTGCTGCCATTAACCACTCATCTATAGTTGCGGACATTCCCCTTTTTAAAAATACAGGCTTATCCTGTGCGCCGACTTTTTTCAACAGAGCGAAGTTTTGCATATTTCTAGCACCTATTTGCAGAATATCCGCTACCTCAGCAATTTTTTCGACATCCGCAGTATCCATAACCTCAGTAATAATCCCTAAACCACTAGCATCTCTAGCTGCTGCGAGTAGTTCTAAAGCACTTTCGCCATGTCCTTGGAAAGCATAGGGAGAGGTACGAGGTTTGTAAGCACCACCTCTGAGAAATTTCGCTCCTGCATTTTTTACTTTGACCGCAGTTTCCACGATCATTTCTTTATTTTCTACCGAACAAGGTCCAGCAATTATTACTACAGGCTGATCTTGACCAAATGCTACATTACCATTGGGAGTAGGTACAATCACTTTAGAGCGATCGCCATGACGAAATTCTAAACTAGCTCTTTTGAAAGGTTTCTCCACTCTTAATACTTGCTCAATCCAAGGGCTAGTTTCCTGTATTTGTAACGGGTCAAGGGAAGCTGTATCACCTACTAAACCTACTACTACTTTGTGTTTACCAACAATTTTTTCTGGTGTAAGTCCCCAGGTTTCTAGCTCGCTACAAACGCGTTCAATTTCAATTTCTGGAGAACCAACTTTCATTACTACAATCATGTATATCTCTTTTCTATAAGACAATTAAGGACTATGTAGCTATGGTAGTAATTTTTCACAGTTGTTGCATCAAAGTAGGGAAGTAGGTATTATTACACAAAGATAGATTTTTGAGATTGCAGAAAAACTAAGATCTCGCTCTATCGTTACTTTCTGCTTCAGATGATTAAGAAAGTGAAATAAATTTATCAATCGCAAATTGCTTTAGTTACCATAGCGATGGATTGTAGATGAGCAAAATAAAGCGATCGCTATGGTAGTTAAAAAACAATTTTCTTCTTTTAAAGACCTTCTGGAAAATTCTTCCAAACCTGTCTTAGTAGATTTTTATGCGACTTGGTGTGGTCCTTGTCAATGATGAGTCCTATTTTAGAGCAGGTAGGTTCTCAATTACGCGATCGCCTTCAGGTAGTGAAAATAGATACAGATCGTTATCCTAATATTGCTTCGCAGTACGACATTCATGCTTTACCCACTTTAGTTTTATTTAAAAGTGGTCAACCTGTAGAAAAAATTGAAGGGGTACATCAAGCTAATCAATTAATTAAGCATCTTAAAGGGTTCGTTTAATTGTGTTAGTTAGTGGTTGCTGGTTGTTACCTATCACTTAATTAATTAGGTAGGCAAATTTATTTGTATATTTTCTGATTGTAGTTATCTTTTCTCCCGCTCCCGAAGCACCCAAAGTTTCCCTGCTCCCCTGCTAGAAAATACACAGGTTTATTTTGTTATTGTGCATCGGGTACTTAACTTATTCTCTATTACCTCCTCATTCCTTATGCGCGACGCGCGCTCCGAAGGAAGTCCTAAGGCGGAAGCGGTATCCGTGATAGACATCCCTCATCACTCATCCCTCATAAGATAAGGTTATGGCTAATTTGTCTGCAATGCCTTCGATCCATGTTTCATCTTGTTTAGTGTAGC
This sequence comes from Hyella patelloides LEGE 07179, assembly GCF_900659865.1. GTDB lineage: Bacteria > Cyanobacteriota > Cyanobacteriia > Cyanobacteriales > Xenococcaceae > Hyella > Hyella patelloides. The sequence goes on along the minus strand of NZ_LR213783.1, from coordinate 3,430 downwards.
TTCTGGAGGTATCTGCACCCAAGATTAAAACCCCCCGCTCTCCTATGGGTTGACAGATAACTCCTTGGGTATTTTCTGGTAAATAATCAAATTCGATTTTCCCTGGATAGAGAGCGAGTTTTACTAAATAAATTGGTTTTTGTTGAGCTAAAACTTTACTGACAATTACACCAGGTTTTACTCGATCGTTTTTGCCTAAAATACCCCGACGTAAAATAGTTTTACCATCATAATAAACAACAAGCGATCGCGTTACGGTATTGGTTAAAATCAAATGAGAAGCCCAAGCAAGCTCAGTTTGTATTGCTTCTGATAATCCTTGAGATAATTTAAAACCTTGTTCTCCAATCAAAGTAACAGTTTCAGGCGATCGTGGCTGAATTTGTTGCCACAAAAAGCCAATTAAAAGTAAAGTTGCACCTTCAATAATACCCAAAGCGTCAGAACGAGCTTGAGAAACTGTCAAGTCTGCGGTCAATAAGCGATTTAGCAACAGCAAAGTACCCGCCAAACCGCCAATAACTAGGGGTAGTAAACGCAATACCCCATTAGAATCTGATTTTGCCATATTTAATGGTTGGTTCTTAGTCAATGTATCCGCGCAAGGCTTGCGCTTTTTTAGTAGTTAGTATCCAGTTGCTTGTTGCTTGTTGCTGGTTACTTGTTGTTTAATACGACATCTTACTTATTACTTCTTACTCACTATTTATTACTTAAAAAATTCCTCGTTCCTAATTCCTCATTTTTCCTTCCTTAATTTAGAATTTAGTCTTCTCCTGCTTCTAATATGCGTTGAAAGAGATAGCCTGTACCTCTAGCTGTTAAAATTAGTTCAGGATTACTAGGATCATCTTCTAATTTGGCACGGAGACGAGAAATATGGACATCTACCACGCGGGTATCTACATGGCGTTCGGGAGTATAACCCCAAACTTCTTGCAGAATTTCCGAACGGGAAAAGGGTTCCCCTGAACGACTAACTAACAATTCTAGGAGGCTAAATTCCATCCCAGTAAGTCTAATACGTTCGTCTCCCTTATATACTTGGCGTTTGTTGGTATCAATTTTGATTGAACTGACATGAATCACTCCTGAACTGGGAATTCCTGGTGCGCCATTTTTATCAACGCGACGCAATACAGAACGGATTCTCGCTTCTAATTCTTTAGGAGAGAAGGGTTTTACGACATAATCATCTGCCCCTAATTCCAAGCCTGTGATGCGGTCTGCCACATCTCCTAAAGCAGTTAGCATGATAATAGGGATATCTGATTCTTTACGTAATTCTTGACATACGCCATAGCCATCTAGTTTAGGCATCATGACATCTAAAACTACCAAATCTGGTTCGGAAACCCGAAAAGTTTCCAAAGCTTCTTCTCCATCCGCAGCCGTTACGACATCGTAACCAATCATAGAGAGACGGGTTTCTAAGATGCGACGAATGCTTGCTTCATCATCCACTACTAAAATTTTTTCTTTATGTGTTTCCAAGTTTCTCTACACTCCTTACTTAAGTTAGATTACTGAATTTTAAGTAAAATTTTGCTACCGTTCTTTCTAGAATATCCTTTTCCGTTATCTAATTAGTCTGAGTCTCCATTTAATTGGGCAAATTACGGACTTTTTTCAGATTTACTTTATGATTTGGATTTTCTTAAAAACTTTAAGATTTGTACGCATTAATTAACTATATTTATTGATTTTCTTAATATTTTTTCAAAAAAATAAACAAATGGCTAAACCAAAACAAATATATGTATGTAGCAACTGTGGGGGGGAATACAACCAATGGTTTGGGCTGTGTAAGAACTGTAATGAGTTTGGTACTATCTCCGAAGAACCCATTGATGCAAATAATAAAGGATTTAGCCGTGGGGGTTGGCAAAACGCGAAGCATAATAATGGCGGAAGTGTACCTGGAAAGCCTAGAGTTTCAGTTAAGTTTGCTGAGATTAATAATGATGAGCAAGCACGCTTCCCTTCGGGTTATGGGGAGTTAGACAGGGTTTTGGGGGGTGGTGTTGTTCCTGGTTCTTTGGTCTTGATTGGGGGCGATCCTGGTATCGGAAAATCTACTTTATTGTTGCAGGTGGCAAATCAGTTATCGGTGCGTTTACCCCGTATTTTATATGTGACAGCAGAAGAATCAGGACAGCAGGTTAAATTAAGGGCTTCTCGTTTGGGCGTGGAAGGTACGGGTAAAACAGTAGTGCCAAATAGTAAGAATAATGGTAACGGTAAAAAAGCAGAACAGGTAGAAAATAATCTCTATGTAATGCCTGAGACAGATTTAGAAGAAATTTTGCGGGAATTAGAGTCTTTAAAGCCCCAAGTAGCAGTAATTGATAGTATTCAGACTTTACACTTTGCTGCTTTGACTTCTGCACCTGGTTCAGTAGCCCAAGTTAGAGAATGTACTTCAGCATTAATGCAGGTAGGAAAACGAGAGAATATTACATTACTAATTGTTGGTCATGTTACCAAAGATGGTGCGATCGCAGGGCCTAGGGTATTAGAACACTTAGTAGATACGGTACTTTATTTTGAAGGCGATCGCTATGCTTCCCATAGATTACTGCGCTCTGTTAAAAATCGTTTTGGTGCAACCCACGAAATTGGTATTTTTGAAATGGCTGACAAGGGGTTAGTAGAAGTTGATAACCCTTCGGAATTGTTTTTAGGTAACCGAGATGAATTATCTCCTGGTACAGCAACAGTAGTCGCCTGTGAAGGAACACGTCCCATTGTAGTAGAGTTACAGGCTTTAGTTAGTCCTACTAGCTATACTTCCCCCAGACGTTCGGCGACAGGAATCGATCACAATCGCTTACAACAAATCCTAGCTGTTTTAGAAAAAAGAGTCGGTATTCCTCTATCTAAACTAGATGCTTATATGGCTTCTGCTGGTGGTTTAACCGTTACCGAACCCGCAGCCGATTTGGGAATTGCCATTTCTTTAGTAGCTAGTTTTCGCGATCGCACTTTGGATCCCCGCACTGTCTTAATTGGGGAGGTGGGTTTAGGGGGACAGGTACGCTTAGTATCTCAAATGGAGTTGAGGTTGAAAGAAGCAGCTAAATTGGGCTTTAAACGGGCGATCGTCCCTAAAGGACAGAGTTTACCCGATGATATCGGCTTGGAAGTGATTTATATCTCTAAAGTAATCGATGCGATTATTGCAGCTATTCCTTCAGATCGCAATATTGCTAATGAAGATTTTTCGATGACAGATGAAGAGTAATTTTAATATTTAAAAGTAGGGTGGGCATTGCCCAACCTACTACTAACAATCTGTCCGCACCCCTAGAGAAAACATAGACAAAGTAGGACAGGCTTCCCTCAGCTAAGGGCGCGAAGGGGGCTTCAATAGACAATAAATTTAGTGGGTAAACAGATTAATAAAAATACAAGCCCCCTTGCGCTGAGG
>NZ_LR213782.1 GCF_900659865.1 Hyella patelloides LEGE 07179 | reverse complement strand
ATATTTTTTCTATGAAAGTCTTTTTGCAGAAGAAAAAGTGATTTCATCCTTAAGTAATGCTTTACAAAGAGTAAGGCTGCATCATCAAGAATTTAACTATTTAAAAACAATAAACGATTTAAAAAAAAAGCTATAAAATAAGTCTAGCACAAGTAGAAGAATTAAAAATAGAAATAAATGCAATGAAAACTAGTAAGTTTTGGAAGATGAGAGAGCAATGGTTTAAGGTTAAAAAAAGATTGGGCATAAATGAACAATTATAATTATCTTGATTAATAATGACTACTACCCATATTTTTACAAGTTGTACTAACAATTATTTACCATTAGCTAGAGTGCTAGCTCAATCACTGAAAAAATTTCATCCTTCCTTTCATTTTCATCTAGTATTATGCGATCGCATTCATGAATCATTTAATCTAGAGAATGAAGATTTTGATAATGTTATTACCCTAGAAAATTTAGAAATACCTGACTTGACGCGATGGCTATTTAAACATTCGGTAGTAGAGCTATGTACGGCAGTCAAAGGCTTGGCATTTAAGTATATTATGCAGCATTATCAATGTGATAATGTCATATTTTTCGATCCTGATATAGCTATATTTTCTCCTCTTGATGAATTAATTAGTAACTTTGAAGATAGTAATATTCTGATTACTCCCCATCAACTAAAACCAGAAAAATTATCTTCCGCTATTGTTGATAATGAAATTTGTTTTCTACGTCATGGTACATTTAATTTAGGTTTTTTAGGGGTCAAAAATTCCTCTGAAGGAGTGGCATTTATCGATTGGTGGGCAAATCGTTGTCTCGATTTTTGTTATAGTGATGTCGCCAATGGTTTATATACCGATCAACGTTGGATCGATCTTGCCCATTCTTTCTTTACAGGTATAAGTATCTTAAGGCACCCTGGTTATAATGTAGCGAATTGGAACTTGAGTAACCGTGATGTACAGGGAGATTTACAAACTAAGATAACTGTTGATGGTAAGCCTTTGTGTTTTTATCACTTTTCTAGCTCTCAAGCTATTATGCCCGAAAAGTATCAATTGCATAATCAAACCACTACTTCTTTAATAGAATGGTATCAAAATCAATGTGAGCAAATGGGTCAAAATGAATTAGGAAAGTTATCTTGCGTTTATAATTACTTTGATAATGGTTGTGCTATCAGCGATGAACAAAGATTAGTTTATCGCCAAAGAAAAGATTTACAAACAGCCTTTAAAAACCCCTATGATACAAAAACTTCCGCTCATAATTACTATCAATGGTGGTTTCATTATGAAATAAAAGAAAAACCACAAGATGCAAGTGACTTACAAAGACAATTAGCTCAATCTCAAGAATTGATTCGTGCTATGGAAAGCAGTAAATTTTGGAAAATGCGTAGTTTTTGGTTCAGTTTTAAAAAAATATTGGGAATAGCAACCACAGAATAAAGCGAATTTTTAAACATCATATTTTAACAGGATTTAGTATCAGAGATTATTGTATTGAGATACTGTAATATCAAAATACCGATCGCGATTGAACCACTACAGGCTAACCAATAAACCCTAACAAAGTTTATAGAATTATCCAGGGCAAAACCCCCCAGAGAAGGGCCAATAAAATAGCCAACTGCCCAACATTGAGAGTTAAAAGAAAGATAAATTCCTCTAAGGGATTCTGGTGCAATATCAGCAATAAAAGCAGAAGCAGAAGGAGTATAAGATACCATTGCTAAAGACATAATTCCTAATGCTACTATTGCCCACACTAAAGGATATGCAGTAACAATTCCTGTTAGCCAAATTAAAATAAATCCCACTCCCCAAAAGACAAGAGAAATCGTTAAAGCCTTGATGCGACTGAACGAATTAAGCCACCGCGCTATGGGTAATTGAGCGATCGCTGCAAAGACAATATGCCAACTAAATAAGCCACTAATTACTTTTTCTGAAAAGCCTAGCTGTGATTCTCCTACAGAGATAAAGTTTTTAAAATATAAAGGAAGAGTACTTTGTATTTGGGAAAGATAGGTAGTAAATAAGACATTAACCACTAAAAAGATAGTCAATCTACGATCTTTTAAAGCAGTCAGCCATCCATTATTATGAGATTTATGTCGATTAGTAAAATTATAGGTTTCAGCGATCGCAAAGTAGATAATAAAGAAAAAGATGACAAAAGAAATACCATCAAAAAGAAATAACAGTCGATAATTAACTTCATTGGCAATTAAAGCCCCGCCTAAAATTACTCCTAAACTTAAACCCAAGCTATCTGCCAGTCGAGTAATCGCAAAAGACTCATTCCTTTGTTCTGGTGTAGTTAAATCGATAATAGCAGCTTCGGTTGCGGGCCAATAAAGCCCAACTCCCAAACCCATCAGTAAATTACCGATTACTAGGGTAGGAAAGTTATTTGTCATTACTAAAACGACATCCGCCAAAGCAGAAATAATTGCCGATAATAACAGGGTTTTTCTTCTTCCCCATTGAGGCGAATCTGCCCACTGTCCGCCAAAAAATCGTCCCAAAACCCCCGAAAGCGAACCGCTACCTAAAGCTAAACCGACTAAAGTAGCAGAGATCCCCACCTGATTAACAAAGAATATGGGGGCGTAAAAGAGAGTAAATCCAGTCCCAATGGCTGATAACAGTCTTCCTCCTGCTAATATCCAAACAGCACGGGAAAACTGGGGTAATTTTAATAATTTATTTTGAGACATTGCTACTCAAATGGTTTTGGCACTGTTGGTCATTTTAAGAGAAATTGTCTCGGTATGTTTTTAATCTCTGTTTTAAAATGTTGTTTAATAAAGAACTATGAGTTTGTTAATATTCAGAAATTTAAAAAGCGATCGCTTTAACTTTTGCCCAAATTTCTCTGGACGATAAATACTCAAACAAAATTAATTGTATATTCTGTACTAAAGTTTTTGAAAATGTTCTCTAAAGTTTCAACTAAAGTAGAATAACTCTCATAAACTTCAATTTCTAATCACTTATATTTGATAAGTGATTTTTTTCTATGAACTTGTTAAATTTCAACATCATAAATCGGATTCAATAAATGACCAAATACAAACACATATTTCTGGTTTTTTGCCTATGTTTTTTCTTTTCGATCTTAACTATAACAAGCTTGTTTTTGCCTCTCAAAAAATCAATAACTTACGATGAACCAGATCATTATGCTAGTGGTATAGCTATACTATCAGGTAAACCATCCGAACGAGCAGCAACAGATGCAAATTATCGCAATAACATACCTATATCAGCCTTGAATGTTTTGATTAGTAAAGCTTTTCCTGAGAACATAATCTCTGAATTGACAGAGTACAAATGGACATTTTATGATGGCAAGACCTATCCAGATGGCAGACTCTATTGTGGTAGGCTGGCAACGATTTTTGCTTCTGTGATTTTGGCGATTTATGTATTTTGCTGGGCTCGCCAACTTTATGGTATTCATGCTGGTTTTTTGGCTTTGTCTTTATATATACTCGACCCAAATATTATTGCTCACTCTCGCCTCGTTACCCAAGATATATTTTCAGCTTGTTCTGTTTTTATTGCGACTTACTACTTTTGGAATTTTTTGAAGTTTGGAGGTCAAAAAAATGTTGTACTGAGTATAATTACCTTTGCAATTGCTCAAATTACACGCTATGGTTCAATCTATTTACTACCTATTTATCTTGTTTTAGTTATTGGCTTCCATGGCTCAAATATTGTTAAATTAATTCAAACTAGGAACTTCAAGATAATTATTTCAAGTATCAAGAAATTTTGCTACTATACAACCTTATTTTTATTAACTACAATTCTAATCATTAATATTAGTTTTTCCTTTGACAAAACATTTACTAAGCTGGGTAATTATAAGTTTGAAAGTCAATTTTTTACTTCCTTACAATCTAGTTATTCGCTATTAAGACAACTACCTATTCCAGTTCCCTATGCTTATATGCAGGGTCTGGATTTTGGTAAGTACAAACATGAAATCGGTTTTGGAAGTGGAGCTTCTTACCTTATGGGTAGATTGGGGATAGAAAATGGCAGATTAAAAGGCTTTAAAGAATATTATATAATTGCATTTCTCTACAAAGTACCTATTGCCACTCAATTACTCCTACTAATGGCAGTTATTAGCTCAATCAGATATCAAAATCGTCTTAAATTTTGGCAAAATGAAGCTTTCCTAATTATCCCTTCTCTACTTTTTCTGATTGTTTTTAGTTTTTCCATTGCTCAACTTGGGATTCGATACGTTCTCATGATTTTCCCCTTTCTTTTCGTTTTTTCTAGTCGAGTGACAGTGGGCTGGATAGCATTTAAAAATAGATATCGAATTTTTATTATTAGTCTTGTCGCCTATTTATTAATTTCTAATCTTTCTTATTTTCCTCATTACATATCATACTTTAATGAACTTTTAGTGGATAGAAAAATGGGCTATACAATTCTGGCAGACTCTAACTTAGACTGGGGACAAAATTGGATTTACTTAGACCAGTATCTTAAAAAAAATCCTGATGCAATATACATGAGATATCTTAGAGAAGAGGAAACGTTAGAGCTTTTAAAAGGAAGACCAGAAGTCGATCTCCGCGATCTTCGGCACTTTGGAAATCGTATAAGAGATCGTCTAGTTGGAGTCGATCCTGCAAAATTTAAAGGTGGTTTAGTTGCAATTCAAGCCAATCAATTAGTGGGCGTTATAAACGATCCCAAAATATTTCAATGGCTAAGAGAAAACAAAAAACCTGTGGATCATATTGGCTACAGTTTCTTAATATTCAAAATTCAGCCCCATGAATTACATAATTTATCTACCGATAATAATGATTAGGGCTTGCTGAATAAGTTTTGAAATAACATTATTGGACTTTCGACAAAACCAAAGAGAATTCGCGAACAGAGTCTAAGAATAAGGGACAATAGAAGTGAGAATATGGCTCGCAGTTTCCTAATACTTATTTCAATTGACTAATCAATAATCTACCCAAACAACTATAATCAATTATAAAAAGAGTTTAAATCATTTTGAGACAAGTTGTATCGGAAATGGTTTTATTTAAATAGCGGGTTTAAGTTCATTGTGTAGCAGTATTAAAGTTTTAATTAATGCTACACAATGAACTCTAATTTTTGCAAAAGTACCACAAAGCCTATAATTAGCTATTATTTTTGTTTTTGTTACTCAACAATTTTGCGATCTATTAGTTATGGTAAATAATTTACTAAACAAGCCTAGAAAAGTTACTGTATTATTAATTTTCGCTTCTGCTTTAATTCTACTTCCTTCCTTTTTACTTCTAATGGCTTCATCATGGAATACTGATGACTACTTGATCGCTGAACTGTATCAGGTTAATGGTTTCAATGGCTTATCTGAAAGGATTTTTACTTGGAGTCCGAGATTTTTTTCTGAAATAATTTTGTATCTGTACTACAATGCTGTCCCTTGGTTGGGAAAACCATTTACAGGAGGCATGATCTTGATAATTTGGCTTTTTCTCATTAGCTCTATATTTATTTTTGTGAGAAATATTATTAATAATAATAGTCTATGTTTACAGGATAAAATTTTTTTTTTAGATCGGACAAAAACAAACAATAAAGCAGAAAATATTTATCTACAACTTTTATCGCCACTGCTAATAACATTGATTTTTCTTGCTTACTTACTTGACAGTCAAAGACCAAGTACAATGTTTTATTTGGTGGTGGTGTCTGCTGCTTATGTTTCAACCTTAGCAGGGATAATATTTAATCTCAACTTTTTTATTAACCAAAGTAATACTCAAAGTATTGCTATAGTCGATCTTTTACAGTTAATTATCTTTGGTATTATTACATCATCTTCATGGGAAATGGGAGCAATTTATCAAGTATGTTTCAGTGGCAGTTTATTTTTACTCTTGCTATTAACCACTTTTTCAACTCAATTCAACTATTTGCCTTTTTCTGGTCTAAACAAATTTAATCGCTGGAAATTATTAATAGCAAATTTAATACCATTTTCCCTTTCTTTATATGTTCTATTCTTGCTTCAATCCAATCGAGTCGGTGCTGTTGAAGCTAATAATATTAAATCTCTATTAACAGGAAATTTTACGGCTAGTTTTAGTACTGCTGTGGTTCAGTTTTTTAGAGAAATATTTTTCTTGAACAATCCTGCATGGGAGTCTCATATAGATGTTTATTCTTTTACTTATTCATTGATTTATAAATTAGGTTTTTTATTATTGCTAATAATCTTACTTTATCAAGTTAAAGTAAAGCTTAATGCGATCGCCATAAATGCTTGTTTTTTATCTATTGTTCCTTTAATTATTACTAACTTTATCATTACATTTTCTGGCTATTATCAATTAGGGATAACTTCACCTGTTAGACAAACCAGTTTTAAATCTGCATTAATTGGATTAACGATAGTTCTGATCGCGTTAATTATTACCTCCTTACTTTCCTCTAAACAAGATAAAGCTACGAATAAGATAAATATCTGTTTACTGCTCAATTCCCCCATTACTTTGCTTGTCAATTTTGGCTTAACTATTACGCTCCTAGTTAATTTACAGCTAAACCATCTTAAACAAGATATTAGTAATTTTCAGGATCTCATTATTAGTAATAATCGAAATTGGCAAGAAAATCTTAATTCCAATGAATCATTCGCTGTATATACTGAAGTGCCAGCATCTTATATTTACAGAATGTATTTAGAGTATGGGCTTTATCCTTCTTGTGACAAGCCAGATAATGGTAGAGCAGTTACATATATAAATTATTTTGACAAGCAAAAATTGTATGCCACTCCTTTCAAGCGTCAAGGAATGGATGTTCAACTCGAAATAATTTCTGAGGAAATTAAAAGTCTTGAAAACAAAATTTATTTTGCCTGTTCTTATACTTTAGGTAATGTTGAAAAAATAAATAAAGTTACAAATACTGGTCAAGTAATTGATGTCAAAATTGATGAGACTGTGGAAGTACTTGGTTGGGCAATTAATCCCGATAAAAGTAAAGCAAAAAGGATAATTATTACAGTAGAAAATGATAAAAATTTACTGGTAAATATTCCACTAGGTATACCCCGTCCTGATGTGGCTGAATATTTTAACAATCCGAATTTAGTTGATTCAGGATGGAAAACAACGTTTACTGCTTCTCCTGAATGGGATGGACAAACGATCGCTTTTAAAGTATGGACTTATAATCCTGATACAAAAATAGCAAATTTTTCTCAAGAGTTTATTCTCAACTTTTATTCCAATAGTAAACTCAAATAACGATCGATACTACATGAATTTAGGGTATTAATTATGACAAATAATTTACTAAGTAAATCCCAAAAAGTCACTATATTATTAGTCTTACTTTCTACTTTAATTCTGCTTCCTTCTTTTTTACTTCTAATGGCTTCATCATGGAGCAATGATGATTATTTACTAGCTAAACTATTTCAATTGTTTGGATTACAAGGTTTATCAGATAGAGTTTTCAAGGCTAGTCCTAGATTTTTGTCTGAGATAGTTTTGTATATTTACTACCACTTTGTCCTCTTATTTAAAAACCCATTTACGGGTTTCTTTCTTTTAACTATTTGGCTCGGCTTAATTTTATCCTTATTTATTAGTTTTAAAAGTATTATTTCTCAATTTTCTAGAATATCAATTGAGCATAAAAACCCGCAAATAATTGAGATATTTAAAGTTAAAACTACCAAAATAAGTAAACTTATAGAGCTAGACTTCTTAGTCGCTTTACTATTATCCCTAATTTTATTTTGTTATTTTATCTATGCAGAAAAACCTGTTACTATGTATTATGCTCCTGCGGTTGCAGCACCCTATTTACTTACTTTGTCGGGCATTATACTTGGGAACAATTTTTTGCTAACTAAAGCTGATAACTCTCAAATTTCTTGGGGGGAGTTTGTTTCATTTACGGTTATTAGTCTCATGACATCTTCTTCATGGGAAATTGGAGTAGTATATCAATTAGTATTAAATATTTTTTTGTTATTAATCTTCTTATTAATTACGTTTAAATCTCAGTTAAATTATCTTCCCTTTTATCGAATTAATCGATTAGGTAAAATAAAACTATCTATGGGGATTTTTATATCTTCTGCTTTATCTTTATATGTAATTTCTCTCATAAAAACCTATCGTGTTGGTTCCATAGAAGTAAAGACTTCTTTAGAATCAGCTTTAATGGGTAATTGGACTAATAGCTTTATTGCTAGTTTAAAACAGTTTACGCAAGAAATACTATTCCTGAATAGTCCTGCATGGGAAACAAGTAGTTCTTGGCACTCTTTTTCCTATTCTATTTTTTGTAAGTTTGGTCTTTTATTAATAATTTTACTATCATTAATAAAAGTAAAAATAAATATTAGTCAACGAGTAAAAAATGCTTGCTTTATTTCTATTATTCCTTTAGTAATCACTAATTTTGTAACTATTATAACCAGCTACTATCAATTTGGAGAAATATGTTGTGCTAGGCAATTGAGTTTTAGAGGGGCATTATTTGGTTTAATTATCTTGATTTTTGCTTTATTATTTTCCTCAAAAGTTAATAATTTACTCTATAATAATACAGAAAGAGCGCAGCAATATATACGATATAAGTTACATATTTTAATCAGATTTTTTTTTACCAGTAATTTTACATTGATTATAGTTTTTTCTTTAACTTTAACTCTTCTAGTAAATCTACAATTCAATAATATTAAACAAGATTTGATAAACCTAAAAAATATTATTAACACTAATAATATTAACTGGCGAGAAAGCCTAGACAAAAAAAATTATTTTGCCATACATCGACAAATACCCACTAGCTATATTTACCGATTTAATTTAGAAGAAGGTATTTATCCTTCCTGCACTTCTCCACAAAATATTCTCGCTATTTTCTACATGGACTACTTTGATAAAGAAGAATTTTATGTCTTGCCCGTTGAGGACGATATTTCTGTTTTAACTAATGATTATTTTGAAGAAGATAGATACCTTACATCTACCAACAATCCAGAGAATATCCGTTTTATTTGTCGTTACCCACGAGGCGGGATCGACAGAATTAACAATTCCAATCAAACGAGTTCCATCATTACTGCTTCTAAAGATGAACCAATTGAATTAGAGGGATGGGCTGTAAAACCAGATAGAACTAAGGCAAACGAGGTCATTATAACTATGGGTGATGATAACCAAATTGTAGCGAGAGCTTCTGTCAATGAACCAAATTCATGGGTAACCAAATTTTTTAATAATCCTGATTTAATTAATTCTGGTTGGACTGCAAATTTTACTCTCCCATTTAAAGAGCAAGAAGATATTGTTATTTTCAAAGTATGGACTTATGATGCTGAGAAAAAATCGGCATATTTATTTCGAGAATTTTATCTACAGTTTGTACAATAAGTAGTTATTTATCTTAAAGATTTAAGAAATCAAACAAGTGCCTAGAGTGACAAAAGAGAGTTAGTTTAATTCTTTCAGGGATCGATGCTTTATTTAACTGCTCAAAACAATTTACAAAGATTACAAATAAAAAACCTCGGTACTGCCGAGGTTAGCATTCAGGAGAAATCAATGTGACGCGAAACATCGATCTAGTTTGACAAATATATGCCAGCATACAAGTCGGTACAAGAGTTACAAAATAGCTTTGAACTCGACAAACCAACTTACTTTGTAAAGTTATGTTTAGCAATGTAACAAATGATTATAGAAAATACAAGTCGCTTCAATTTTTAATCTCGATCGCGATCTTTTCGTGGTGCTGATGTTTAGGTAAGATATTATAAGCAATCCTTAAGATTTTCTTAATAAAAATCATTATTTCTGTATCACACTTGACCACTCAGTCAATTAGATCGGGGCTAGGATAGCTGAAATCACAACAAGATCAATTATTAAATTAAATACTTAATGGTGCAAGTATCGACTCCTCTCGAAACCCCGACCTTACCAGTAAAAGTTGTTCAACTAAGTAATGGCTTAACTGTTATCCACCAACATATCAGCGTAACACCAGTGGTAGTGACAGACGTGTGGCTCGGAGCAGGAGCACTTGCTGAACCCGAACCCTGGTCGGGAATGGCTCATTTTTTAGAACACATGATTTTTAAAGGCTCTCCCCAGGTAGAAGTTGGTGAGTTTGATTGGGTAATCGAGAATACTGGAGGAATGGCTAACGCTGCAACTAGCCATGATTATGCCCATTTTTATCTCGCTACCGCTAATACCCATCTCGAACAAACATTACCCTATTTATCTGAAATCTTACTTCACGCATCTATTCCTGATGATGAGTTTATTCGAGAAAGGGATGTTGTCTTAGAAGAAATTCGCGCTAGTAATGACGATCCTGATTGGTTAGGTTTGCAACTTCTCTATCAAACTCTCTATGAAAACCATCCTTACAAGCGTTCTATTCTAGGAGAAGTCGAACTGTTAATGCAACATACTCCCGACTTAATGCGCTGCTTTCATCGCACTCACTATCAACCAGAAAATATGACCGTAGCCATAGTAGGAGGGATTGACCAAGAATCTGCTTTATCCATAGTCGAGCGAACTTTTAATAACTTTGGTGTGCGTTCTGAATGTCCTTCTTTCACAATAGATGCCGAACCTCCTCTACTCAGCAATCGCCGTCAAGAATTAAAATTACCTCGTATCGAACAGGCTCGCTTATTGATGGGCTGGATAGGACCTTCTGCGGAAAATCTTGAGCAGGGAGTGGGTTTAGATATTCTGTCGGTAATTCTTGCGGAGGGTCGTTGCTCTCGCTTAGTAGATGAGTTGAGAGAAGAAAAACAATTAGTTTTAGATATTTGCAGTACTTTTTCTTTACAGCAAGATTCTAGTGTCTTTGCCATTAGTGCCTTGCTCGATACCCCAGACTTATATCTGGTAGAAAAGATAATCTGCAATCATTTATGGCAATTAGCAACCGAACCCATCTCAGCCAAAGAGCTAGCTAGAGCCAAGCGTTTACTGATCAACGACTACATTTTTTCGACTGAAACCCCAGGACAATTAGCCAGTATCTACGGTTATTACAATACTATTAATTGTTTAGAGCAGTGCTTATCCTATTCTGCTACTGTAGAAAGGCTTACCGCCGAACAGTTACAGCGTTTAGCTGGTGCTTATCTCTCACCAGAACGCTATGCTAGTGTGATACTAAAACCTTAGTTAATTCGCACTCAATGTCTTTAGAAACAAAGCCCAGAAAGCATCAAATTCATCGTGAAATTTTACCCAACGGTATTATTCTGCTAATTGTAGAAAATCAGGCTGCGGATTTAGTATCAGGTCGTTTTTTCTTTAGTAATGCAGGCTCAATTGTTGAAAGTCCAGATCGAGCAGGGATATCTAATTTAGTATCTTCTGTAATTACTAAAGGAACAAGAAACCTCTCCGCACTAGAAATTGCCGAACAAGTAGAATCTGTTGGTGCTGGTTTAGGTGCAGACAGCAGCACAGACTATTTTGCTCTTAGTTTGAAAACGGTTTCTACTGATTTTCCTGCCATGCTGAAGCTTATAGGAGAAATTATTCAATTTCCTACTTTTCCCCCCGCAGAAGTAGAATTAGAGCGAAAAATCGCCTTGCAGACTATTCGTTCCCAAAAAGAGCAGCCTTTTAATGTCGCTTTTAGTCAGCTTCGCGAAAATATTTATGGTCAACATCCCTACGGCGTATCAATCTTGGGGAAAGAAGACAGCGTAGCTAAATTAACTGCGGAAGATTTAAAACAATATCATCAAACTTATTTTCGTCCCGATCATCTAATTATCAGCCTTTCTGGTCGTCTCACCAAACAAAAAGCTATTAATTCAATAACTGAAATATTTGGTAACTGGCCCATTCCTGACACTACTTTGACTGTCGAGCAATTACCTGCTATTGATACTGAATTTTCAGAAAAAATCACTTTTCAAGATACCCAGCAATCTATTGTCATGCTGGGTTATAAAGGCGTTGGTGTAACAGAAGAAGCCTATCCTATACTAAAATTAATCAGTACCTATTTAGGAAACGGCCTTTCTAGTCGCTTATTCGTCGAATTACGGGAAAAACGCGGTTTAGCTTATGATGTCTCGGCTTTTTATCCCACTCGTTTAGAACCTGCTCCTTTTGTAGTTTACATGGGTACTGCTCCCGAAAATACCGAAATTGCCATAGATGGTTTACGTCAAGAAGTGGAACGCTTGAGCCAGATAAAATTAAGCGAAGCAGAATTACAAGGAGCCAAAAATAAGCTTTTAGGACAATATGCTTTAGGTAAACAAACCAATGGTGAAATTGCGCAAATTTATGGCTGGTACGAGAGTTTAGGTTTGGGAGTAGATTTCGATTTTGAGTTTCCTGAAGCTATATCCCAAGTTACCCCAGAAATGATTCAAGAAGTCGCCAATACTTATTTAACCAATCCTTTTATCTCTATTGTCCGTCCAGAATAACTACATTATTGATGAATAGCTCTTTAGAAGTATATTTAGGTGACATTACCAAATTAAAAGTAGATGCTATTGTAAACGCTGCCAATACTAGCTTACTAGGAGGAGGCGGAGTAGATGGGGCTATACATCGAGCAGCAGGAGCAAAGCTCGTTCAAGAATGTAGATTACTTGGAGGTTGTCAAACTGGTGATGCCAAACTGACGAAAGGATATAATTTGCCCGCGTCTTATGTGATTCATACAGTCGGCCCAGTTTGGCGTGGAGGAAATAACGCAGAATCAGAACTTTTAACTCAATGTTATCAGCGATCGCTTAAAATAGCAAGAGAACAAAATTTTACCTCCTTAGCTTTTCCTTGTATTAGTACTGGTATCTATGGCTATCCCAAAAATTTAGCAGCACAAGTAGCAATAGAAGTATGCCAAAAAGAACAACGGCTCAATAGTAATTTTCCTCGCATAATTTTCTGTTGTTACGACCGAGAAAGCTACAATATCTACCACACAATATTGGCTACATCTGAGACAGTAGATATTGATTAAATCAAAATATATATACAGAATCAATAGGATTTAGTATTAGAATCAGCCCCAGCCACTTTTAAAGCGATCGCAGCGAGAGATAAAGACTTTAAAGGTCAGAATTTCAGCCTCCAGGTTGCTCCAGAAGATTGTACGGGTTGTGCTGTCTGTATTGATGTTTGTCCTGCTCAAGACAAAACCGATCCCACACGCAAAGCAATTAATCTCGAACCCCAACTACCATTACGAGAAACAGAACGCGCTAATTGGGACTTTTTCCTCGATTTACCCCTACCCGATCGCCGTAACCTCAAACTCAACCAAATTCGCCAACAACAACAGGAAGAACCCCTATTTGAGTTCTCTGGTGCTTGTGCTGGCTGTGGGAAAACCCCTTACCTAAAAATGGTAACTCAGCTATTCGGCGATCGCATAGTAATAGCCAATGCTACTGGCTGTTCTTCCATCTACGGTGGTAACTTGCCTACTACTCCTTGGACGAAAAATGCTCAAGGACAATGCCCCGCCTGGGCTAACAGCTTATTTGAAGACAACGCCGAATTCGGTTTAGGCTTCCGCGTCTCCATCGATAAACACACTCACTTTGCTTCCGAACTCTTACAAAAGCTAGCGGGAGATCTAGGAGATAATCTAGTTACCAATCTGCTCAATAATCCCCAAAAATCTGAAGCCGATATTTACCAACAGCGCAAAAGTGTTGCTCAACTTAAACAACAACTCCAAACAATTGTAAGGGCGTATCGCGATACGCCCCTACCAGAAACAACCTATGCACAACATAAGTTACTGGTAATAATTCATAGGGAAAAGTATTAAAAAGATCGTATCTTTTCCCCTCAAACTACCACAATTTTTTTGTTCCATAGCTGAAACCTTTAATGACTTTCTTAGCATAGGTTTCAGCTTTTTCTTTATTCCAATTCTAGAAAACTCGATCTAAACAGATGAAGATTCTTCATTTGAAACATACTTGTTACATAATTGCATTAATCTAAACTTCTTATTTTCAGGTTTCCAGTTTTGCTCTTGGCAGATAAGAGCAGTGAGATGAGTAATGGAAAGGATAATAGCTACAACTGCCAGGATATAGCTGTGCAGGGCGTACATATGTTGCAAAGTGAGACTACTAATACCATTTCCACCTGACAAAATATCTCGCAGATTTGAACCCACCAGAGGAATCGATGCAACTATGCTCAGTTCGATTTTAAAACGCCAGAAACTTGTTTGTTCCCAATTTAAGACAATCGCTGTCCAACTAAGACCAATAGCAGTGAGGGTCAAACAGATACCGCTAATCCAAGCAGTTAACCAAGACAGCAAGAACCGTCGTCCTAAAAACATGACGACGATTTGAACCAAAGCTAAGACAATCAGACTGTGACCAGCAAGATTATGCAAACTCAAGATAAGTGAGCCATTGGTAACTTCTTCCACAATCATTGTCAGGGAATTGTAAGCTCCAAGTGCCGTGGGCTGATAATAAAACGCTAGCAGAATGCCAGTAAAAGCAGCGATACCACAAAGGGTAAGTTCTACTACTGCCAAAAGTGTAGCCGTTCGTTGAAGAATATAGCGATATCGAGCGATTCCGAGCAACTGGGTTACAGTGGCAACCCTTTCAGATAGAATTGTGAAGTTTAAAAAATCTTTTTCTAAGAGAAAACTTTTAAGTTTTTTGAGTAGTCGATTAACAACCATAACAATACCCACATAAGCTACAAAATACAATAAACGCCAGTGAAAAATCACCACAGTTTGCCAAGCTGGATAACGTTCCCGAAGAACTAACCGAGAAGAAATAATATCTCTTAGCCAATCTTGGTACTCTTCCCATTCTTCTGAAAAATGGCTGACCAATTCACCTATTCTGCTCGCCAATTCTAAATCCTGAGAACTCATTTCACACCCCCTCTGGCTCAGACATCCAATAAGCGACGCTTTCTAACAACTGTTGTTTAGTTTCCAGAGCTTTCGTACCAGTCCCCGTAATTTGGTAGTATTTTCGCCTAGCTCCAGTATGCTTTTCAGGTGCTTCATTACCCCATTCCGACTTGACAAAGCCTTTTTTCTCCAGTTTTTTCAAGTTGGGATAGAGAGAATTAAACCTTATCTGTTTACCTCCACTATTCTCTATTGCCTCAATAATCTCTAATCCGTAGCGTTTTCTGAAACGAAGTGCTGACAGGATTACTTCCTGATTAGGAGTAAGACTTAAATCTAGATCGCTCATATTAACTATTGGATACTGTTTATGAAAGATATATATACAAATATAACAATATATCTAATAAATAGATATAAGCTTCTGAATATCTACAATAGTGTAGGTAAGTAAATCAAAAGACTATTACGAATTTTACTTATAATCGATTTAAGAGATACTTTTTAAGAGACTTTTGGTTATGCACGAGTTTCGACCGTAAACTAATTAAGCTTAGATATAATAGTCCACCTGCAACTAATAATTTATATAGTGCGATCGATTAACATTTACGATTTTTTTGCTGCTTAAAAAATTGTATCTGTAGTTAACTCAAGTTCAGGAAAAATATTAGACTTCAGGCGATCGCCTTTTAGAACCTTTTCTATCTAATATTCCTCTTCAATTAACTTACAAATAGCATTAGTTGCTTTTCTAATTTTACTTTGTTGAACTTTAACTAAAGTTTGTGTGGGTTTTTCCTAGGTGTTACTGACAAACTATCAAATTAACCAATTTCTGATAGATTAAAAAGCATTTACTAACAGGCAAATATTAAGTCTAATGAAGACCTTTCGTTATCCTATCGTCATTGAGAAAGCTAAATACAACTATGCTGCCTATTGTCCCGATTTTCCTGGTTGTGTAGCAACAGCCAAAACTATTGAAGAGGTTCAACAACAGTTGACTGAAGCTCTCATATCTCACTTGGAAAATTTAAAAGCAAGTAACCAGCCCATACCTGCTACCAAATCTCAGCTAGGTTATATTGACATTCAAATTGAAATTCCAGCTTCATAAAATAGAGCTATGACATCTGCGATCGCTCAAGCTAATTTGCTGATTGCCAAATGCTCGTTTCCAGGAGGCTTTAAATCTGAATTTTACTGAGACATCGCTTAACTAAAGCTTTTCTGTGTCAAAGTTTTGGCATTTCTGGGAAATTGCGCGGTCGCAATTTAATTGAGTAACAAATCTTCAAACAAGCGATCGCTAAACAATTTTTCTTCGATCCATATTTGGTGTTAATTTAAAAATTAAACACTACCTGTAGTAGTTGACTATTTCTACTTTTGCGCTCACAAATGGATATACTTACTGACTAATAGCTAACAACTAACTCTCAAGAAAATTACTCTGTTCTTGAACTGACCAGTCCTCATTTTCTCCACCGATAATTAATTGCTTAACCAAGGCATAGTCTTTATTTAACTGAGTTATAGCATTAATTAAAACATCTATAGCTATTAAATCGCTAGTACCAAGATCGAACCAACACCTTCCCCATGTACCTAAAAACTCAAAACTTCCCATATTGTGCATCAAAGACATTAAATTTTCGCTAGATTGTGTTGTATCGTAATCCATATAGCTAATTTCAATACCTGTCTCTTGTACTTGAAGATTTTCTGCATTAAAACCGCCTAATTTGCCGAGGTAAAACCAAGAGTTAAACAGTTCTTCGATATACTGTTGTTCCATTAAAGAGGGAACAGTTTCAAATTCCAGCCAAATCCAAACATCAAAAGGATTAAATTCACGAAAACTTACTTCCATAAGAACAAACTGTATTACAACCAATTAAGTCAACAACAGACTACTAAGTATACTCGTCAAGTGAGGAAAGAAGAAAAAAGAATCAAGAAGCGATACCCAAGAAACAGATGTTCTATCTTCCTTAGAGTAGTTAATATTTTGAAGAAACTTCAAAATTACGCCCTCAGAATGCGCATCAAGAGAGGAAGAAAAATTAAGGACGAAGTAGTAAGTAGCAACCAGTAATCAACAATTAACAATCAACAATCAACAACTCACTATAATGTTCGGTTTTCTCAATTTAAATAAACCTCAAGGATTTACTTCTCATGATTGTGTAGCCAAAACACGACGCTTAATCAACATGAAAAAAGTAGGACATGGAGGTACATTAGATCCCGAAGCGACAGGAGTTTTACCGATTGCTGTGGGAAAAGCAACTCGATTGTTGCAATTTTTACCAGAAAAAAAAGCCTATCGCGCACGTATTCGTCTAGGTATGCAAACAACCACTGATGATTTAGAAGGTGAAGTAGTTGCAACTAAACCAGTAAATAATCTTCAAAAAGAGGAGCTAATTCAATATCTGAGCAAATTTAACGGTGAAATAGAACAAGTACCCCCGATTTATAGCGCAATTAAACAAAAGGGAAAAAAGCTTTATGAACTCGCAAGAAAAGGAATCGAAGTAGAAGTTCCTAAAAGAAAAGTTACTATCTATAGCTGTGAGTTAATTAATCTTGTTACGGGAGAATTCCCTGAAGTTGAAGTAGATATCTCTTGTAGTGCGGGAACATACATAAGAGCGATCGCTAGAGATTTGGGTGCAATGCTAGGAGTAGGAGGAACTCTGGCTAATTTAATCAGAACTGAAAGTTGTAATATGCAACTAAAGGATAGTATTAATTTTGAAACTATAGAAGAACAGCTACAAAATAATACTTTTAAACTAATTAGACCCGATCTAATTCTTGCTCATTTAACTACTATAACTCTCGATCTAGAACAGAGTAAACGCTGGTGTCATGGTCAGACTATCTGCTTACCAGACAAGAAAAGTATATCTGTTTATGACTATGAGATTAACCAAGAAAATTTAGCGACATTAGAGCAGCCAGTTCATTCAAGAGTTTACCAAGAAGATAGTAGATTTCTGGGAATCGGTGTCTTAAAAAGCCAAGAAGGTATTTTGTCCTCTAAACCCAAAATAGTTTGTGCTAACTTGGACATTGAAGATTAATCAACATTATTGGTGACTTCTCAATAATAAACGTTAAACGATCGATGTTCAGACAGAGTTCAATATAATTAGTGAATAAACAAGATAGTCATATTCTGTTACTAACAGAGTCTTTAAACACTTATAATTTAATTGCTTGCTGCTTACAAAAAATAGAATTATTAAAAATTAACTATCAATTAACTTGGTTATCTGACTGTTCTCAATGGGATTCATATTATAGCGATCGCAAGTATCAAACTTACATAGTTGATTATCGGTTTTTCCTGATACTAAAAGAAAAGAATTATTGTAATAGTTTACCTATAATTACCCTATGTCAAAGTTACGAAACTGGAATAAATAGTGTCAGAGCAGGTGCTACAGATTATTGGCATCTTCAAAAATTAGATGAGTATAACATTGAACGTTCTTTAAGATTAACTTCGAGTAGTTATCAGCAATCTCTTTCTTTAAAAAATAAGCAAAACAAAGCTTTCTATCAAGATTTTTTTGACGATTGTGTTGATGGTTTATTTTCAATTGATCGTTTATCTAATGGTACATTGGTCTATGGCATAGTTAACTCTGTTTATGCCAAAATTACAGGTATGCCCAAAGAAGAAATCACAGGTAAACAAATCACAGAAATACTACCTCCATTAGAAGAAAGAAAGTATCAAGATTGCTTTTTTTCACAAAAAAATATTAGTTATGAAAACACAGTAAAAACTAAAAATGAGCTTCAAACATGGTTAATTATGCTTGTTCCTATAAGAAATCAACAAGGAGAAATATTTCAAATACGAGGAAGTGCCAGGAATATTACTAAAGACAAACAAGGAATTACTCAACAAATACGTCAAACTCGCTATCGTAACCTACTACGTTCCATTGCCTTAAAAATTCGCCAGTCTCTTAATATTTCTAAGATTATTACTACTACAGTGACAGAGCTACAAACAATGTTTTATGCAGATAGAGTAGTAATTTTACAATTTTTAGTTGATGGTTCAGCAAAAATAATTGAAGAATCAGTTACACCTAATTTTCCTTCAATGTTGGAACAGATAATTAGTGATGAATACTATAACGAAATTCTATCTCATCAGTATGAAGAAGGTTCTTTTTATGCTTGGGAAGACATTGAAACCGTAGCTATAGATGCAGACTATTACAAATTTCTTCAAAAATATCAAGTTCGTGCCAATTTAATTATACCTATTGTCAGACGTTCCGTAATACGCGATCGCCATAATGTTTATCCTAATTCGATCGCTCGTATTTGGGGATTATTATGTGTTCAACAGTGTAGTAAACCCCGCAAATGGACGAGAGATGAAATTGAATTATTACAACAGTTAGTAGAACAATTAAATACTGCTTTATCTCAAGCAGAATTATTAGAAAGCGAAGTCAAACAACGTCAAGAATTAGCTCGCTCTAATGCAGAATTAGAACAATTTGCTTATGTTGCATCACACGATTTACAAGCACCATTACAAACCATTTCTAATTATGCTCAACTACTAGAACACCGCTACCGTGAAAAACTAGACGAAAAAGCAGATAAGTATATTAATTATATGGTTAGTGCGGTAGGACGCATGAAAAATCAAATTGACGATTTACTGGAATATTCCAGAGTAGATCGTCAGCAAAATACTTTTCGCGAAACTAATTTTTGTTTTATCGTCAAACAAGCGATCGCAAATTTACAGTCAGAAATCGAACTTAATCAAGCAGAAATTATCTACAGTGACAATTTACCTAAATTAATCGTCGATCATAGTCAGTTTGTTACTTTATTCCAAAATTTAATTAGTAACAGCCTCAAGTATCGTTGTTCAATTCCTCCTGCTATTAAAATTGATGTTACTCAACAAGATGATGTTTGGCAATTTTGTATCCAAGACAATGGAATTGGTATCGAAAAACAACATCAAAAACGCATTTTTCAAATTTTTCAACGGCTTCATACCCAAGAAGAATATCCTGGTACGGGTATCGGGTTAGCGATTTGTCAGAAAATTGTGCAACGTCACGGGGGAGATATTTGGGTAGAATCAGAACTTGACCGAGGTACAACTTTTTATTTTACAATTCCTAACCAAAACAATTGAATTAGCTGAAATAGAAGATATAATTAGTAAGCATTACCTAGTTATTTCCAAGTTCTATGTCTCTACAATTTTCAACAATAAGTAACATTTTATTGATAGAAGATACACTTAGTTATCAAGATTTAATGCGAATAGCTTTTGAAGAAAATAATCTGCCTCACAAGTTACATATTGTAAGTAATGGAGAAAGTGCTTTAAAATTCCTTCGACGAGAAAAACCATATTGTAATGTACCTCGTCCCGATTTAATCTTATTAGACCTCAATTTACCAAAAATTAACGGTCATGAGCTACTAAAAACAATTAAAGAAGAACCAAAATTTAAGATAATACCAGTAATTATACTGACATCTTCAAACGCACAAAAAGATATTATAAAAAGTTATAATTTAAAAGCAAATTGTTATCTAAATAAACCTTATAATTTACAAGAACTTATCAATTTAGTTAAAATCAGCTTGAATTTTTGGTTAAACTATTCTCAGTTACCTCAAAATTAATAAATAGTAAAAAAATTAATCATTTTTGAAATTATTTTTCCGTGAATACAGATATAGTTAAAATACTTCTGATAGAAGATGAGATTGCCGATGCTGATTGGCTAGATGAAATTTTAGTCGAACAAGACCACCCAACTGTAGAGATCGAACACGTTAAACGTTTAAAAGAGGCGGTTGTTAGCTTATCTCAAAATAATTTCGATGCTATTTTACTAGATTTATCTCTTCCAGATAGTAAAGGTTTAGAAGGTATTGCCAAAATTAAAGAAAAAGCACCAAACACTGCAATTATTGTTTTAACCTATCTCAACGATCAAAATATCGCCATTGAAGCTTTACGTCAGGGAGTTCAAGACTATTTGATTAAAGGAAAAATCACGAGAGAATTGCTGATTCGTTCTATTCTTTATGCCATTGAAAGACAAAAAGCAGAAGTTAAGGTAAGACAAGATGCCCTCATGAAAGAGATGTTAGATCGTATTCGTCAGTCTCTAGATTTGAAAGAAATATTAGATAGTACAGTAGTAGAAATCAGAAGATTTTTGGCAACAGATCGAGTACTATTCTATCGTTGTGAGGCTAATAGTACAGGAGAAATTATTGCTGAGTCTATCAAACCCAAAGAAGAGCAAGATTTGTCAACTCAATCCATGATGAATAGCATAGATTTTTTTGAGTTACACTCTCTTTTGGCTCAATCTGATAACATTCAAGCCATTGAAGATGTGATTGCAGCACCTCATGAAGATGTCTATTTTTTAGCAGAGCATCAAATTAGATCGGTATTAACTTTGGCTATTTGGCGCAGTTCGATTGTTACAGAGTCTTTAGATGCTTCTAATTACTTATATAATGAAATCGAAGAAAATTTTTTACCTGCCAATTTAGTCAGTACAGATAACTACAGGGAAAATACGGAAATTAATCGTAGTTGTTCCAGTAAAATTACTGATAGTGAAATTACCAATAGTGAAAAACAAAATAGCACTCGCTTGTGGGGAATGTTAGTCGCTCATAACTTTCAGACTCCTCGTAAATGGCAAGATTGGGAATTCGACTTCTTAGAAAAGCTGACAATTCAAATTACTATTGCCATTCAGCAATCAGAACTTTATCGTAAATTACAAGATGTCAACCAGCAACTCGAAAAACTAGCTATTTTAGATGGTCTAACAGGAGTCGCTAATCGCCGTTACTTCGATCGCATTTTACACAACGAATGGCAACGCCTCGCTAGAGAGCAAAAGCCATTGTCCCTAATTTTATGCGATATTGACTACTTCAAACTGTATAATGATACCTATGGTCATCCTGCAGGCGATCGCTGTTTACAAGCCGTAGCCAAAGTGCTGAAAACATCTACCAAAAGACCTGCTGATTTAGTTGCTCGCTATGGTGGAGAAGAATTTGCCATTATCCTACCCGATACCAATACTCAAGGTGCTTTATTTGTCGCCAATGAAATTCGTCGTAATTTAGCTCAGCTTAAGTTAGTCCACAAAAAATCTGCTATCAGTCAACATATAACCCTCAGCATTGGCATTACTACCCAAATCCCTTTACCCAAAGCATCGCCCCATCACTTAATTGCTCAGACAGATAATCTTCTTTATCAAGCAAAACGACAGGGAAGAGATTGCATTGCGATTAACGATCCAAATCAAACAACTTAAACTGCATCTAGTTTGAAAGTGAGGGATGTAGAGGCTAGCTAGACAGGGTTTCAAACCAAATCAAAAATCTTAACCTTACTTTATTAATTTTTATGTACTAACTAAATCCTTAATCATACGGTCTATCTCTGTTAACACCTCACTGGGACTTTGACCTGTTTGATCTTCATCCGTTATCGAAGAACTTATAGTTTCAAGCTGTTCTCTAATTTGATTCAATCCATCTTGCAGAGATTGTAAATTCTCCTGATAAAAATCCAACTCTGCTTGCATTTTCGTAATGGTCAGATTTTGTTTTTCCAACACATCAACTTGTTCTTGAATACTGCGATTTAAAGTTTCTTCTTTAGTTGTTTTTTGTTCCAGGTCAGTTTTTAAAGTAGTAATATTTTCTTGAATACTCGCCACTTCCGACTCTAACAACTCCTTTTGCTGTAAAAGATTCTTTTGTTGTTGCTGCAAAGTATTTTTAATCGGTTCTAAATCAACAGTTTGAAGCTCTGCGTCCAAATCAAATACACCCTGGCGACGTTTGAGAATTCGTGAATGCTGTAAAAATCGCTCATGTCTTTCTTTTAACGAACGACGTTGACCAACCAAGGTTTCATCCAGCATTTTCTTCGCTTCTTTTTCTTCTGCCAGTTCGTGATCCAAAGCCAGGCGATCGAATTCACTAGCTTCTTGAATTTTTTGTTCTAATTCTGCTACGGCTTGACATTGCCAGCTTAATTCTTCTTCTTGATCTTGAACAAACTGCGCTATCTTCTGAAAATCTTTTTCTAAGTTAGTCACAATCTTCTCCAGTTCAGATAAAGGCATATTTTCCAGCGCTTGAATATCGATCTTTTGGTCTAGTGCCATACCAGAAGATTCAATACCTGCAAAGTCTAAACTATCTTGGATTTCTGCTTGCAACTTTTCTTGTTCTACTAAAATTGCAATGATCTCTTGCTTGCTTAAGAGTGATTGTTGCTTTTTTTGTAGCTGCTGTTTAGCTCCATCAATAGAAGTTACCAAAGTATCTAGCTCTTGTTGAGCATTGTTAAGTGCCGATTGAGACTGAAGATATTTTTGTCTGTCTTGCTCAATAATTTTTTGATTCTGCTCCAGTTTTTGCCAATGCTTGGTGAAAAGCTCTTGCTGCTGGTCGATAGCACTCAAGCAAGAGTGTAAATGTTCTCCCCAAGAACCTGTAAAATCAATCTCAGAAGACAAAGAATCTAGCAGACTTTGTATTTCCGCAGCCTGTTTTTCATCCAGAAACTTACCTTCTTGAAAATTTTGCTCCAGACGTTGTTGTTCCTGCTGAAGTTGTTCCCTTTCTTGTGCTAATTTTTGACTTTTAAGAGTTAGCTCTTTTCTTAAGAGCTCTGCTTCTTCTCTCGCTGCTGATATTTCTTGGCGTTGTGCTTCAAATTGATTAAACTCTTCCTCCATTCTCTCTAGCTGTTCTAGGCGAGTTTCCATTTCTAACTCACGCGAACTTAGCTGTTCACTCTGAATGGTTAAAGATTCTTTCCAAGTTTCAATTTCTTCTTCTTGACTTTTACTTTTCTCTAACAGACGAGAAAAGCTTTGTAGTATACCAATAATTCTCGTAGAAGCAGGTTCGAGAGTTCCTTGTATTTGGTTATTAGAACTCAGATTTACCATTACCAAAGCTCCATCACCCAGATTTCCTGTATCTTCTATGGTGATAGATTCGTTTCCTGGCACAACATTCCAGCTACGGTCGTTACCTTGACAAGCTAAGAGCTTGAGCTTCGTCTCAAACCCTCCCATAAAACCCTTGCTTTGCTTTTGTATTTCTGCCAAATATCGCACTCTTGCAATCCCCTTATTTTCTATGCTTAAACCACAAAATAATTAGTTAAAAAATTATTAATTAATATATATCTTGTAACCTGAAAAATCTAGTAAGTCTTGTTGCTATAATCAAGCCAATTGGTTAAGACTCAGTTCAGTTGATATCTTGTTGCTCATTTATCTTCTAAAGTGTTTCAACTATATCGATCGCTAAAAATCGTAAATTGAACTTTTATCAGCAAGCAACTAGTGATTGAATGATAGCCTTCATTTATTATATTTTTTTAAAATTTTATTTATCATTGAGATTTTTCTAATGATTACTAGATACATCTTTATACAACTAGCATAACCACCATTCTAATTGGTTGCCAAGGTTTTTCTAAAAGATATTTGTTATCTTAGTAATCTTGATATCGCCTGAAATTCAATCTAAGTAAGTTTACTATTTAAAACCAGTGAAAATGCCAAAAAATTTCAGAGGAATCAACATCCAAAGTTAGATTAAACTTTTAGCATTAAAGCAAACAAATGGTATTTTATCAGTAGAAACACTAGTATCTAAAAAGGTTCAGTGCTAAGAATTAAACAGCCATTATAGTCCAAAAAACATAGCTATTCTCTCTGTTTCTTCATCTAATCGACAAATCAGTTATAAATCTTGTCTCAGTGGTAAAATTCCCCATACTTTTCTGGAAAATCGCCATGACATCACAAAACTAAAAGATTGTCTGACGTATTATCAACTAGAATCAAAATTGAATCAATATCTTGATGCTTGCTAAGTCAGCAATAATACCAAAATGAGAAAATATAATTGTCTTATTTGGTTACTACAAAAAAAGACCTTCAGCCATTACAACTAAGATCGCTTCTACTCAATTTAAGAGAAACAACAATCTTCGATCTTTTTCTGTGTAAGCAAGGTCAATTAACTTTTCAAATAGATAATTTTCAATACCCTCTATCCCAAATTAGCTCTACAATCACAATTATTGGCAAGCTGGAAAGAAAACTCAAATAGTGGAAACAGTTCGATCTCCACATTCGATATCCCCATCAACTTCTCAAACTCGGAGAACAGACTACGCTCAAAAACACCATATCTCTTAGAACCTATGAATCTCTTACCTCATGAACCGATCGCAAAAAGTAGTTGTTACAGTTACTCAAACAACTACATTGCTCTTTAATTCATATTGGAAAAGCTCTTTATCCTTATATTCAAAAAGGGTTACTGACAATTGAAACCAACAATTAGCTATCTTCAACTAAAAATTTAGTCAGTTAAGTAAATAAGATAAACGTCGCCAGTGGACATAGACAATCAGGTGGCAATTAAAGTAAATGTAGAGTATATTCTGAAGCAGAAAGGTCATAAAAGTTAAATCTTGTATAAGAACTCAATTATTGTTTATGGTCAAAAAAAATAAATATAAGATTGTTAAGTAAGACTCAGAAAAGATCGTCAATGATTAAAGTACAATTGATTAACATTGGAAACCACTATTGTCAAAAAATAGACTAATTGAAAATAAGTGACTATAAAAGATTAAGAACCTGTCTCAAGGTATTTAATTAAATATAGATCATCACTGATCGCAGAGTACACTTTATGTAATTAAGTATGAATGTTTGCAGATAGCGTATTATGAGCAAAGTTCTAATCGTAGAAGATAGTTTGGCACAAAGACAAATGATCTCTGACCTACTCAAAGGAAGTGGTCTGAAGGTCATTGTTGCTTGCGATGGGGTAGAAGCTCTAGAACATCTGGAAAAATTTAATCCAGATATAGTTGTTATGGATATTGTGATGCCACGGATGAATGGTTATGAACTTTGTCGTCGTCTGAAGGCAGACCCTAAGACACAGAATGTTCCTGTTGTGATGTGTTCTTCTAAAGGAGAAGAATTTGACCGCTACTGGGGAATGAAGCAAGGAGCAGATGCTTATATTGCGAAACCATTTCAGCCAGTAGAGTTAATTGGCACGGTTAAACAGCTACTTCGGGCTTAATTGCTTTTGAGACTCGAAGATACCGAATATTTCATTCAGTAGGTAATTTAGGGAAATCAAATCCAGCAAGTAATCAACTAATTTTTAGAAATGTAATGGCTAGTAATCCAGAGTTGTTCATTGGAAGCGATCAAGATTTTTCTTTGGAGCTTCAGACATTAAGTAACCCAGAAGGAGAACTTCATCTAAGATTTTTCTTGCCTTCTGGAAAAGAATTTGCTCTACCAGCCACGGGCATTGCAGAGGTTTTACAACAAGCTCCTGATGAAATTGCTCCCATACCCAATGCTTCTCCCTTACTTTTGGGAACTATTAATTTAAGAGGAAAAATTGTCTGGGTCGCTGACCTCTGTCAATTTTTGGGAGACTCAGGCAGTCTCAATACTGACAGACCAACTATTCCTGTCATTGCAATTGAAAACCAAGAACAAGTTTTGGGCTTGGCAATTGAAAAGATTGGAGATATGGATTGGCTGGATTTAGATAACTTAGAAGCAGTGAGCGAATTGCTCGATAGTATGACTCCTTTTGTATCGGGTCAATGGCAATGGCAGAGAGAAGAATTGGAAGTTTTAAATCTTTTAGATTCCTCGAAGATTTTGCGTTCAGCAAGATGGGCAGCCTAATTAATTTTACTGAATATTTAATTAATGGCAGCAAACTTAATTATTTATGCTACAGACTATATCTAAATATCATAAAAAATATTATTAATGACATTTAATTACTGCCTAAGCGAAGCTGTTACAAGTCAGAGATTACTCTGCCTCAAGCTCAAACATCATCGAGTCTAATCCGACGGTTGCTCAAAATCCTCAGTAAATTCTCAACTGCGTAAACAACACTTAAATTAACTTGATAAAAAGCAGATGGCATCAGGAACTAACTATTCACAAGAATACGGACAAGCAGAAAAAGCTTATCGAGAAGGAGATTTTACTCAAGCAGCTAAAATTATCGACCGTTTAGCTGAAGAATTTTCAGATAATC
This sequence comes from Hyella patelloides LEGE 07179, assembly GCF_900659865.1. GTDB lineage: Bacteria > Cyanobacteriota > Cyanobacteriia > Cyanobacteriales > Xenococcaceae > Hyella > Hyella patelloides. The sequence continues at coordinate 25,756 of NZ_LR213782.1, read as the reverse complement.
CGAATATTTTATTGCTCAGGGGTCACATCTATTGCTCTGGATTTCAGAATTATGACCTAGCCGAAGAACAGTATCAGGCTGTTTTGGGATTAAGCTCAGAACAAGATGTAGTAGAATGCGCTCATAATGGAATTGAACACGTTAGAAAATTACAGCAACAATCAGTAAACTCTTTTGCCGAATCAGACTGGATAGATTCTGGTGCTTCTGAAAATGGGGATTTTGCCAACTTTAATTCTCATGATTCTGATTTTGAACTAGACAACTTTGCTGAGGACGAGATAGAAAACAATGGTTTTGGTAATTCTTTTAGTGAAGACTCTATAGATGAGCTAGCAGAAGATGATGGAGATTATGAAGACCCGTTTTCTGATTTTGATTCTCCTGATATAGTAGACTCTGCTGAGTCAGATTCTTTTGGATTTACCTTGGAATCGATAACTCCTGATACGGAAGAAAACAGTTATGGTTCAGTACACAATAGTGAAACCTTTATGGTTGAAGAAGATGATGAGCAAGACGAATACCTAGCTGCTGATTCTTTTGGCGAGACTGCCGAGCCCGACAATGAAGTAGACTACGATATAGAAGAAAACAATTATCTTTCAGAAACAAATAATGATGAATTTGATGATGATGAGTTTAGTGATGAAGAGCTTGGTCTAGATAATAACTTTGAAAATAATTTCACAGCTAATAGTGAATTAGAAATTGATACAGTTCTCACTGAGCCTCATGCTATTGATAATTCAGAAGGCTTTAATTTTGGAGAGTCATCGGAACATGACGGGCTAGATTACCAAGATGAGTTGGAATTTGATGAAATTGATAGTAGTTTTTTCGATTTAGAAGAATTAGAGCAGGGACTTCCTGATACTGGTTTATTTAACGTTTCAGGGGATTTGAGTGAGGCAGGTTCTAGTTTTTCTATGAACCAGGGTATGGAAAGCTCAGAGTTGGTTGGTGTAGAAGATGATGCCTTTGCTGCTGCGGATAGTATAGATAGCAGCATGGTTACCACAGAATCAGAAATTGAACCAGTAGTTGAAGTTAGACAAGGATTTTGGGGCGGTTTTATTAATGCGACTATGCCCAAAAAACAATTTATTACAGCTTGTTGTACTGGTATAGTATCAGCGATCGCTGTATTGGGTGCGGGTGTCGGAAGTAGCATTTTACTTGCTCCTGAAACAGAAGAAGGAACACCTTCTATCGACTTGGTGAGTAGCAGTTTAATGTCTTTAGTAGCTGGAGTTGCTGGTTTTACTACAACTATGTTTTTTGGCTCAATGATTACTAAGCAAATCAATCAAGCGACTCAAAACCTACAGAATCAATTTGATGATGTTTATCAAGGTAATTTGAACGCCAAAGCCACAGTTTATTCCCAAGATGAGTTTGGTCGCTTGGCAACGGGCTTTAACCGCATGACCAGAGTTATTTTGACTACCACCCAAGAAGCACAAAGAAGAGCAGAAGAAACCGAACAAGCCAAAGAAGACTTACAGCGTCAGGTAATTCGCTTACTGGATGACGTAGAAGGCGCAGCTAGAGGGGATTTAACCGTACAAGCCACTGTAACTGCTGACGTATTAGGGGCGGTTGCCGATGCCTTTAACTTAACCATTCAAAGTCTGCGAGAAATTGTCCGTCAGGTAAAAGAAGCAGCCGAGCAGGTAAATAAAAGTTCTACTGATAGTGAATTGTTTGCTCGTAACCAATCTAGTGAAGCATTGCGGATGGCAGAAGAATTAGCCGTAACTCTTAATTCAGTACAGATGATGACGGAATCTATCGAGAGGGTAGCAGAGAACGCCCGCGAAGCAGAAGAAGTAGCCCGTTCTTCCTCGGTAACAGCACTTAAAGGAGGTAAAGCGGTAGAAAGTACGGTAGCAGGAATATTCCAGATTAGAGAAACGGTATCGGAAACAGCGCGGAAAGTAAAACGCCTAGCAGAAGCATCCCAAGAAATCTCAAAAATTGTCTTGTTAATCTCCCAAATCGCCGAAAGAACCAACCAATTAGCTCTCAATGCTTCTATTCAAGCAGCCAAAGCAGGAGAAGCCGGACGGGGCTTTGCGGTAGTTGCGGATGAGGTACGACAGTTAGCAGATAGGTCTGGTAAATCATTAAAAGAAATCGAGCAGATTGTCTTGCAAATTCAAAGTGAAACAGGCTCGGTAATGACCGCTATGGAAGAAGGTATTCAGGAAGTAATTGACGTTACCGACAGAGCAGAACAGGCAAAAACAGCCTTAGAAGATATTATTCAAGTATCCAATCGTATTGATACTTTGGTTCGTTCAATTACCGCAGATACGGTAGAACAAAGAGAAAACTCCCGTGCGGTGGCACAGGTAATGCAATCGGTCGAATTAACAGCACAGGCAACATCCCAAGAATCCCAAAGGGTAGCGGGTTCACTGCAAAGCTTAGTAAGCATCGCTCGTGATTTACTATCTTCTGTTGAAAGATTCCGTATTGATAAAAATGAAGAGTAATCTCAGTAATCACCCAATCACCCAATCAATGAATTTTTAACCTCATCCCTCATAATTCATCTTTCATGCTTTCTCTGACGTAGTAGAATACTGGCAATCAATAATCAGTAAAACTACCTTGAATAGTGGAATTAGACTTTGGCTGCAACGCTTGACAGCAGCCGCATTCTTAGGCGGACAAACCATAGTTCATCTCTTGAAAGCGAAAATTAATCGTCGTAATACTATGGAACAGATGGCAGCAGTAGGCCCTGATTCTTTATGGATTGCTTTGGTAACGGCTGCTTTTGTGGGGATGGTATTTACCATTCAAGTAGCACGGGAATTTCTTGATTTTGGTGCAGGACAAGCAGTAGGAGGGGTTTTAGCTTTAGCTTTAGCTAGAGAATTAGCTCCTGTATTAACCGCAGTCGTGATAGCAGGTAGAGTAGGTTCGGCTTTTGCAGCCGAAATCGGCACAATGAGAGTTACAGAGCAGATTGATGCTCTTTATGTTCTGAAAACCGACCCCATTGACTATCTGGTAGTACCCCGTGTTATTGCTTGTTGTTTGATGTTACCGATTTTGACCTTACTTTCTTTAGTTGTGGGAATTACTGGAGGATTAATTATTTCTAGCAATCTCTACGGTATTTCTCAAGTAGTATTTCTCGATTCGATACGTAATTTTATGCAGATTTGGGATTTATTGAGTGCTTTATTTAAAGCTGTAGTTTTTGGTGGGTTAGTCGCAGTTATCGGTTGTAGTTGGGGACTGACAACTACTGGAGGAGCCAAAGGAGTAGGACAATCTACTACTACGGCGGTAGTTACTGCTTTACTAGCTATATTTGTTACTAATTTTTTCTTATCTTGGTTGATGTTTCAAGGACCAGGAAGTGCTTTAACTAATTAGGGTTTGCTGAACAAGTTTTCTGGTGAGGAGAGTTGATGGGTAATGGGAAAAAAGCCTACAATCGCTTTTCTCCAATCAACTATACTAACGCTTATAACCAGATCGGAGCATTACGATATCTATGACAGTAGTAATCATGAAATATTTAGAGATCGCCATAAAGATAATGAAGCTATCTTACAGCATTAGCGATCGCATTATAATTTCAAAAAAATAGTAACATAGTATTTATTGGCGGTAAAAAGAAATTCAGCAAAAAACCTTCCTCTATGAGTTAACCTATGATAAATAAAGAAGGTTGCACATAGCAGAAAAACCACTAGCGAGGAAAAATAATAGGAGACTTAAAAACCCATGGGAAAAGTAGTCGGTATCGACTTGGGAACAACCAATTCTGTAGTATCCGTTATGGAAGGTGGAAAACCAGTCGTTATTGCCAACTCTGAAGGAATGCGAACTACCCCATCTATAGTGGGTTTTAGTAAAGATGAAGAATTGGTAGTGGGACAACTCGCTAGAAGACAGGCTATATTAAACCCTCAAAATACTTTTTATGGCATTAAAAGATTTATGGGGCGTAAATACAGCGAATTACAGGCAGAATCGAAAAAAGTTCCCTACACTATTCGTCGTGACGAGATTGGCAATATCAAAGTTCGTTGTCCTCGTTTGAAAAAAGAATTTGCTCCTGAAGAAATTTCTGCCATGATTCTGCGTAAGTTAGTGGAAGAAGCAGAACGTTATTTAGGGGAAACTATCACGGGAGCAGTAATTACCGTACCAGCTTATTTTAATGACTCTCAGCGACAAGCTACTAGAGATGCAGGAAGAATTGCAGGTTTAGATGTTAAAAGAATCATTAATGAGCCTACCGCAGCAGCCTTAGCCTATGGTTTAGACCGTCGCCGACCCCAAACAGTGATGGTATTTGACCTTGGTGGAGGCACTTTTGATGTTTCGATTCTCGATATTGGGGATGGAGTATTTGAAGTAAGGTCTACCAGTGGAGATACTCAGTTAGGGGGTAATGACTTTGATAGACGGATTGTTAATTGGTTAGCGGAAGAATTTTTAGAGAAGGAAGGTAAAGATTGTAAAGATTTACGTAAAGAACGTCAGTCTTTACAACGTCTGACAGAAGCAGCAGAAAAAGCCAAAATAGAGCTTTCTGGAGTAGCAGTTACCGAAATTAATTTACCTTTTATTGCAGCAGATGCCAATGGGCCAAAACATATTGAAACGAGGTTAAATAGAGCTAAGTTTGAAGAGCTTTGTGGTGATTTAGTATCTCGGTTACGTCGCCCCCTCAAACGAGCTATTTCTGATGCGGGAATTAGCCCCATGGAAATTGACGAAGTAATCTTAGTGGGTGGCTCGACTCGCATTCCGATGGTGCAAGATTTAGTTCGTAGTTACATCGATCTTGAGCCAAATCAAAACGTCAATCCTGATGAAGTAGTTGCTATTGGTGCTGCGGTACAAGCAGGAATTTTGAATAACGAGATTAAAGATATTCTGTTGTTAGATGTTACTCCTTTGTCTTTGGGCTTAGAAACCATTGGAGGGGTGACTAACAAACTGATTCCCCGCAATACTACTATTCCTGTACGTCGTTCTGATACTTTCTCTACAGGGGAAAATAATCAAACAGTAGTAGAAGTTCATGTTGTTCAAGGAGAGCGGGAAATGGCTTCGGGGAATAAATCTTTGGGGCGATTTAAACTCTCTGGAATTCCCCCCGCGCCTAGAGGAATCCCCCAAATTCAGGTGTCTTTAGATATTGATGCCAATGGTATCTTACAAGTTACCGCGAGGGATAAAACCACTGGTAGAGAACAGGGAATTACGGTTCAAGGTGCTTCTACTCTAAGTGACTCTGAAGTTAACCGTATGATTAAAGATGCGGAACAGTTTGCAGATCAAGATCGCGAACGCAGGGAAAGGGTAGAAAAACGCAATGGTGCTAAAGCTCTAACAGATCAAGCACAACGCAGGTTAAAAGAAGTTACTTTAGATTTTGGTAGTCAATTCGCTGGCTACTATCGTCGTCGTATAGACGTCTTATGCGAAGAAATCCTCGATAGTCTAGAAAAAGATGATGAAAGAGTCTTAGATAGAGCGCAAGCTGACTTACAAGACACTCTTTACGAACTAAATCGAGAAGTTCGATTGCAATACGAAGATGAAGATGATGATGATTTCTTTGGCGCAATTCGCAAAACTTTCTTGGGTGATGATGAACAAGAGAGATTGGATGAAGATTACAGTTACGATCCTCGTCAGGGAGATTATCGTGATAATTATGGTTATCCTAACTATGGTGGAGGCAATCGTAACCCAGGATATCAAAACAATTATGGAGACAGTCCCCGTCGTGGTGGTGGAGGTTATCAAGATGACTACCAAGATAACTATGGCAATTCCCGTAGTCGCAATTTAGGTAATTATCAAGATGATAGTTATGGGGATTCTCGCCGTGGCGGTAGAGAAGGTTATCGAGATGTAACCCAAGATAATTATGATAACTCTCGCAGAAGTAACGGAAATGGTTATCAAGATGACTACCAAGATAACTATGGCAATTCCCGCCGTCGTAACTCAGATAACTATTCAGGAAATAATCCCAATCAGAGCAGAAAACGAGAGAATAATAGATCGCAAGATGGGAATTATGATGATAGTATAGACCGTCGTTACTATAGTAGTCGAGATCGTTCTCGCAGCATTCCCTATCAAAACGATTGGGATGAAGAGGATGATGAGTGGTTCTAAAACGTACATAATATATACTAAAAAATTATCAATAATGTTATAAATTGGTTTGATGACTTGACTAACAACGACTGCTTAAGCATTCCCCCGATTAGTGCTTGTTTCTAATTAATCATTGATAGATAGCTGACAACGAAAGGATGCAAAACTTACGGAATTATTATGAAATTCTAGGTGTAACGAAGAAGTCTTCTAGCCAAGATATTAAGCGGGCTTATCGTTCTTTAGCCAGAAAATATCATCCTGACCAAAACCCAGGAAATAAAATGGCTGAAGAAAAATTCAAAGACATCAATGAAGCCTATGAAGTACTTTCTGATGCCACAAAGCGATCGCAATATGACCAGTTTAGTCAAGCTTGGGGGAAAAAAAGTAGTAAAACTAAAACTTCTAGATACAATCCCTTTGATAATTTTGTACGTAACGATCATCCTCCGCGAAATCGCACCCCTACAGCAGAGCGTCCCCGCAGTACGAGGGTAGATAGTACAGATTATCGTCCAGGCACTACCAAAAGACAAAGGGTGGTTTCTCGCCCTCCCAGAAGAGATATTGAAGCTAAATTAACCCTACCCTTAAGCAAAGCTTATCGCGGTGGTAGAGAGCGTATTCGCTTGGAAGATGGACGCTCTTTAGAGGTAGATATGCCTCCTGCAATGTTTAATGGGCAAAAAATTCGTTTGAAGGGACAAGGATTAGACGGCGGAGACTTGTATCTTAAAATTACCGTTGCTCGTCATCCTTTCTTTGAAATTCAAGGTACAGATGTCTTTTGTAAAGTACCCATTTCCCCCATAGAAGCAGTGCTAGGAGGTGCAATAGAAGTACCTACGATAGATGGTTTAGTCAAAATGAATTTACCCCCAGGAATACGCTCTGGTCAAAGATTACGTTTGGCAAATAAAGGTTATCCTGACAAAATCGGAGTGCGCGGAGATCAGTTAGTAGAAATTCAAATCGTAACTCCCAAACAAATCAGCGATCAAGAAAAAGAGTTTTATCATAAATTACGATTAATTGAAACATTCAAGCCCCGACAAAATATTATTCAAAGTTTGTAAGGGTTAGCTGTAGTCTACAACTCCCTGTAAATGATTGTAAGAAGTACAACGAAATCGAAAAGCGATCGCTTTCTTTAGCTATTTCTGGAAACTATAACTGATAATATTCTAGCTCTACCATTGATTTGAATTAATTAAGTAATTGTACTCAAAAAAACGTCAAATAAAATACTGACAAATGTTGAACGGTTAATGAGTAAAGAAGCAAATATTCTGGTTAATTTAGACCACGAAACTTATTTGGCTCATTGTCAATGGATGGCAAAAGCGAGGGAATTAGCGCAACAAGCAGGAGAAGCAGGAGAGATACCTGTAGGGGCTATTATTATTGATGGAAATGGTAAAGTAATAGCTAAAACAGCCAACTACAAAGAAAGAAATTGTGATGCTACTGCCCATGCAGAGATTTTAGCGATCCAAACAGCTAGTAAAACAAAACAGAATTGGCATCTTAATGATTGTACTCTATATGTAACCTTAGAACCCTGTCCGATGTGTGCGGGGGCGATTATTCATAGCAGAATTAAATTATTGGTATATGGTGCTGACGATCCTAAAACTGGAGCAATTCAGACTGTCTTGAATATCCCAGATAGTGCTGCTTCCAATCATAAATTAACCGTATTAGGAGGAATTGCAGAAACAGAATGTCGTCAACAGCTACAGATTTGGTTTGCTAACAAAAGGAGAAAAAAAGCGTGAAAATTGGTTTAATTGGTACGGGTTTAATGGGTCAGCCAATGGCGTTAAAGTTATTAGAAGCTGGCTTATCTGTAATTGTATATAATCGCACCACTAGCAAATTACAACCTCTACAGAAAGCAGGTGCAATTGCAGCTAATTCTCCTAAAACTGTTGTAGAAGAAGCTGACTGCATTATTTTGATGCTAACTGACGCTAATGCTATTAAAGAAATGCTGTTGGCAGAAAATACTTTATCTTTACTCAAAAAATGCACTATTATCCAAATGGGAACAATTTCTCCTCAAGAAAGCACCACAATTTGTAACAGCATTACCGCAGCAGAAGGAGAATATCTCGAAGCACCTGTATTGGGTAGTATACCCCAAGTGAAAACAGGGGAATTAATTGTAATGGTAGGTAGTACAGAGGCACAATTTAGTCAATGGAAACCTGTTTTAAAGCACTATAGTCCCGAACCAATGCATATTGGTGCAGTAGGTACAGCCTCGGCAATGAAACTAGCTTTAAATCAGTTAATTGCTGGTTTAACCTCTACTTTTGCCTTAACTTTGGGTTTTGTGCAACGCCAAGGAGTAGATGTAGAACAATTTATGCAGGTAGTACGAGAAAGTGCTTTATACGCACCGACTTTTGATAAAAAACTCTCTCGAATGTGCGATCGCAATTTTGCTAATCCCAATTTTCCTACCAAACATTTACTCAAAGATACCGATTTGTTTTTAACTCAAGCACAAGAATTAGGCTTGGTAACAGATAACTTAGAAGGAATTAAAAGCATTATTGAAAAAGCGATCGCTCTTGGTTTAGCTGATGCTGATTATTCCGCAATTTATAATGCAATTAATCCTGAGTAATTAATAATTGTTAGCTATTTTTTCCCAGCAAAGCCTAATTTTATTATTGGTAATTTCATTGTCGATCCCCGATTGTTTATCCTTATTATTGAGGATAATACTTAGATATTTTTTAAATAAAATTAAACTCTTAAAAATTAAGTGTTTTTACTATTTTGTCTTAGCTATCTACTGGCTACCTTAGATAATATGACCTGGAGGGAAAAAGTTATTACTTTAAGTAAGACTTGGTTTATTGGAGTATCTTTAGCTAAACGTCAGAACAAAGGCGATCGCTTTAATGATGATAAATTGTTAAAAAGCGATCGCTTTTTTTCCCAAAATAATATTTTTCATTCCTCATCCCTCATCATCAATTTCCTGACATATTCTTTCCCATGCTTCAGCAGGTTTATCCGCAGCCGTAATAGGTCGCCCAATCACCAGATAACTTGCTCCTTGAGTGATCGCATCTTTAGGAGTAGCAATTCGGCTTTGATCGCCTTTAACAGACCAACTAGGACGGATTCCTGGGCAAACTAAAGTAAAATCTTGACCACAAACTTCCCGCAATTTAGATACTTCTTGGGGCGAACACACTGCGCCATTAAGTCCCGATTCTTTGGCTAACATTGCCATATTAAGAGCATATTCTGGCAACTCTAGGGGTACTTTGAGATCGAAAGCTAAACTACGACTATCAATACTGGTAAGCAAGCTAATAGCTAATAACTGGGGTGGTTTTTTCGCATCTTTAACCGCAGCTACCGCAGCTTCTAATGCCTTTCTTCCTGCTGTTGCATGGAGAGTTAACAAATCTACTTCATAAATAAGAGCCGAACGACAAGCACCCGCTACAGTGTTAGGGATATCATGAAACTTAAGATCGAGAAAGATTTTTTTATCCCGATCTTTGAGGTATTGCAAAATATCTGCACCCGTACTCACAAAAAGTTCTAACCCCACTTTCCAAAAGCTTACCTGGGGTAATTTCTCGACAAGAGTCTTGGCATCTTCTAAAGTAGGAACATCTAGGGGAACGATTATTTTATGGCTCATACGTTAATGGTTAGTTCCGTCAAGCCCCAAACTAAGCGGGGTAAACGGGGATAATATGGTTAGTGGGTAGAGACGTTCTGATAGAACGTCCTTACAGTGGTTAATTGTTAATAGCTAACTGTTGCTATTATTATTTTTCCTTATCTTCTTAATCCTTATTTATCTCTTTTATCTCTTCCTACTTTTTCCACTTCCTTATTCCTTAAACTAACCGTACAAATCTTTTTTTCCCTACTTGTAATACCTTTCCAGATAACTCATCAGGGGAATTAAAAGTAAGATTTTCCTCAGTAATGCGATCTCCGTCTAAGCGCACTGCACCCCCTTTGATTTGTCTTCTACCGTCTCCGCTACTTTTACATAATCCGCTAACATTTAGAATATAAAAAATTTTGGCAGGAAATTCTACTTCTGCAAGGGAATATTTAGGTACACTATCACTCCCCGCACCACCTTTTTTAACTATTTCTATGGCATCTTGTTGTGCTTTTTGAGCTGCATCTTTACCATGAAACTGAGAGACAATCTCTACAGCTAATTTCTGTTGACATTCTCTGGGATTTTCGGGAAGGCTAGTTAAATCGAGGTTAGTTAGTAATTCAAAATATTCTGGTAACAGTGCGTCAGGGGTTTTTTCCAACTTAGAATACATGGATAAAGCATCTTCTTGTAACCCCACGTAGTTATTAAGAGATTTAGACATTTTTTGTACTCCGTCTGTGCCTAACAGAATAGGTAATAGTAAGCCAAACTGTGGTCTTTTCTTAAAGTGTCGCTGTAAATCTCTACCCACAACAATATTGAATTTTTGATCTGTTCCTCCTAATTCCACATCCGCATCTACAGCAACAGAATCGTAGCCTTGCATCAAAGGATATAAAAACTCATGGAGAAAGATTGGTTTTTCTTGGTTGTAGCGTTCGGCAAAACCTTCTTTAGCTAACATTTGACCTACTGTCATCGTAGCTAGCAGTTCTTGGATTTTCGCTAAATCTAATTGGCTCAACCATTCGGAATTGTAGCGAATTTCTAATCTACCAGGGGTATCAAAATCGAGAATAGGGCGTAATTGCTTGAGATAAGTTTCTCCATTAGCTTTGACTTCTTCTGGGGTTAACTGACGACGAACATCAGATTTTCCTGTAGGATCGCCGATTTGGGCGGTAAAATCCCCAATAATCACCACTGCAATATGTCCTGCATCTTGAAACGCCCGTAACTTTCGATAAGGGATACTATGTCCGAGATGAATATCTGTCCCAGTGGGATCGATACCTAGTTTAACCCGTAAAGGGCGATCGCTATTGAGGATTCTCTGTTCCAGGTTTTCTTCTGGATTATTGGATTCTGGTTGGTTAGGGAAAATTTCACTTGTTCCTCGATGCAACCATTGAAAGTTTTGGGCTGAAGATGACATTACTAATTAACAGTGTGACAAGATTGATGATTTGTAGTCCGACTATTACCGTATCAAAAGATCGCTCTAATTTGGGTTGTAATTTTGGGGACGTGGACTATTTCCAAGTTCAACTAATTCTTGAAAAGAAGACTCTTCATTATTTGAAATCATAAAAAAACGGGGACAATGACAATAAAGTCACTGTAACCCCGATCGCAAAATTTTAGTTAAGAAATTAGTTTGCTTTTACTTTTACCTAGTAAACATCTGCCATCTGCCCTATTTAAAGTCCGATTTCGTGGGCTGTACGGCTTAACATAGATGCAGAGCGATTTTTCGCCATTTTTTCTTTGTGCAGCATCAACCAACGAGATAAAGATTTAACTTTGGGTTCTTGGGGTGTTCCTGTAGCTTTAACTGTTGGACAATTACTGTAGGCTACACCACGATAAGTTAAGTTTAGGGGTGGTTGCAAGACTGGGGGTTTTTCTAAGTTACGGAATCTCCAATCTAAGCCACGGAATTTACCAGCAACTTCGCCTTCACTGGTAGCAACTACTGGGGGGTTGTAATCGTAATTAACACCACGATAGTTAAGTTTCATAAAATTCGCCTCCAAAATAATTTGGTAATGAGTTTGGGGCGCGTTCCTTCAGGAGTAACTCCTTACTTCCGTCTCTCTGTAATTTTATGAAAAAATTTGATAAAAAATACTGAAAGAGATGAACGATTTATTTTCTGTATCTATTATCACTTTTTTTGAGAAAAATGTCAACTTTTGCTGACCAACGTTTAATGATTAATGATGAGAGAAAATGAGGGAAGACCCCGCGTGCTTACCGAATGCTTCCCGATGCTCTTGGAAAGAAAAGCATTCTTTCAACAGTACGTATGTACATTTTTATCTGGATCGGGAAACCCTTCTGCAAGACTGTCGCGCTATTTCAATCCTGTTTTGAAAAGTAGGGTTTTTTCACCAAAATTATGACGATTGACCGATTTATTTGGCAAGAAAATTATGGTACAACATGAGTGAACCAAAAAACAGGTATCCAGAGGGTCTTATAAAGATAGCTGTTTTGATAGCGACCCCAGGAAACAAAAATGAAAACCAAATTATTTGCCACTGTCGGCGCACTTTTTGTACTAGCAACTACATTTCCCGTACAGGCAGAAAATCCCAGCCATGTAAAGCAGTTACTCTCTACAGGCGAATGTTATCGATGCGATCTTAGTAATGCAGATTTACAGGAAGCCCATCTTATTGGTGCAGATTTAAGAGAAGCAAACCTAGAAGGTGCTAATTTATTAGGCGCGAACCTAGAAGGTGCCGATTTGACTGGTGCAAACTTAGAAAATGCTGATTTAACTGCTGCTTATTTGACCAACGCCAGTTTCAATGATGCTGATTTAGATAGTGTTAATCTGACTGCTGCTACAGTAATTGATGCTGATGTATCTGGTGCGTCAATGATTGGTTTGGATGTTACCAGTGCTACTATCTATAACACTGGTATTGGTATTGGTGGTGGAGACGATTAGCAAATAATGCGTCTTATTCTTTAACTAGACGAAAGCCAAATAAAATATGGCGAGAATTAATTGGACGAGTATGTTGGTAAGCAGCACGACAAAATCCTGGTAAATCGTCCCAGGAACATCCTTTCATTACAATATGAGTACCCTGATTTTCAAGGCTAGAAGTGTACTCAAAGACGTTTCCTGCCATGTCTTCTACACCATAAACACTACGACTGAGAGGAAAAGTTGCGATCGCACTGGTATAATGTAAACCACTAACAGCAGCATTTGTTCCTTTATCAAGCCAATTATTGCCCCAAGGAAAATATCTTCCATCTGTTCCTCTAGCAGCTTTTACCCATTCCATAGCGGTGGGTAGACGATAGGTTGCTTCTGTTTGCTTTCCTTTCCAGCTAGCATAAGCAGAGATATCGCCCACAGATATTAGCACTACTGGATGTTGGGCTGTACCATCAGGATAGTTTCTCTTTTTCCACAAAAAGGTTTTTACTTTAGAGTAGGGATGAACTAAAAATCCTTGTTGTTGATATTCTACTTCACTGATACCAGGTGGTTGATGATTGGTAGCTTGGATAAATTCTTGGTATTCCTGGTTAGTAACTAGATTACGACCAATAAAATAGCTAGGTAGAAATATAGATTGACGGGGATTTTCCTTTTCAAACCAACCTGTTTGTCGTAATTTTTGTTCTGCCTGAAAAATGCCTTCTTCTGTCTTGGCAATGGATTGTGCTGAAACGTTATAGGCAAAATCTCGTTATTGGCGATCGCTAAATAGAATAAATTCTCCAGGGGGAATAAAGACAAAAGAAGAGTCTGCTTCACATTCTTCACGAGTTATCGATGTTGAGGAAACAGTTGATAGAGAAGTTTTGCTCCCTAAAATAAGACTTGTAATTGTGATTATAAAAGGAACAGTTGCAGTTAGCTTTTTCCAGCCTTGAATGAAAATCATTTGCTAATCATCAATCGCTTCAATTCCTGCCAAATCGAGAATTTCGGGGATTAATTCTTCTTTTTTAACTGCCATTAAGTGAACACCTTGACATAAGGTTTTAGCGGTTTTGACTTGCTCTGCTGCGATCGCTATTCCTTCTTGCAAGGGGTCTGTGGCTTGGGCTAGGCGATCGATAGTTGATTGGGGAATATCTACCCCTGGAACATATTTATTGATAAATTGGGCGTTTTTAGCTGATTTTAGCAGAAAAATACCTGCTAGTATGGGTTTATTGCCCACAGAAGCAATTTGAGCCATAAATTTGTCTAATTTATCAAAATCTGTAATCATTTGACTTTGAAAAAACTGCGCTCCTGCTTCGATTTTGCGCTCAAAACGTTTTTGTAAACCAGACCAACTTTTTAACTGTGGATCCACAGCAGCACCAGCAAAAAGGTTTAAAGGCTCATCGGGTAATTTTTTATCATTAAAGTCAATACCTTGATTGAGTTTGTTAATCAGTCTGAGTAATCTAACTGATTCTAATTCAAATACTGCTTTGGCTTTTTTATGATCTCCCGCTTTTACAGGATCGCCCGTTAATGCCAAAATATTAGTAATTCCTAAAGCAGATGCTCCCATTAAATCAGCTTGTAAACCAATAACATTGCGATCTCGACAAGCGACCTGACATACTGGCTCAATACCGTTATTAAGCAAGATTACCGAAGCAGCTAAAGAAGACATTCGCAATACCGCACGGCTACCATCAGTGATGTTTACAGCATGAACACGATTTTTTAATTTTTGTGCTACTTTTAGCATTCTGGTTGGGTTACTACCTTTTGGAGGAGCAACTTCTGCGGTAATTAGAAATTCTTGATTAGTGACAGCATTACGAAGACGACTGGTCATTATTAAGTAATTTTTCTTAAGTTTTTATTTATTATTCATTATTTTATAGAAGATTAGCTTTCTCTCCCATTTAAAGAAAAGACTTTACGAAATCTTTAGTTAGTTTGAGTTAAAAAATCAGTTAGTGAGGTGGGCATTGCCCACCTTTTTTAATTTAAATTAAGCTCAAAGCTTTGCTTAAACGCCCTCGATCTAATTGCTTTTGGTTTAGTAAAACCCAAGACTGAATTAAATCAGGACCATGCATTTCTCCTGTTAAACCAGCACGTAGCGATCGCATTACTAAGCCTTTTTTAACTTTTTGACTTTTAGTAACTTGCTTGATAATTCCTTTAGCGTCTGCTGTTTCTAAAGTGTCAGCTTCTTCAATTGCAGTAATAGCTTCTTGTAAAACCAGATCGACTCCTTCTTGTTTCAGAAATTCGATAGCTTCATCGGTATACTCTACAGATTCTCCAAATAAGAGCTTGGTTTCTTCAACCACATTTGCTAAACGAGTCAAGTTAGGTGTAACCATCGCAGTAAGACTTTCTAGCCAAGACCGATCGCTATCTAGGTTAACTTCATATCCTGCTGATTGCCAATAGGGAATTAATAACTCTACTAACTCATTAGCTGGCATTTTATGCAAATACTGGCTGTTAATCCAATCTAGTTTTGCCCAATCAAATTTTGCACCCGCTTTGTTAACTCGCCCTAAATCAAATTTAGTTGCTGCTTCTTCCAGGGTAAAAATCTCTTCGGTTGAATCTGGGGGAGTCCAACCCAACAGAGTCATATAGTTAGCCAATGCTTCGGGGAGAAAACCCATTTTACGGAAATCATCTATAGATGTTACCCCATCTCTTTTAGACAATTTTTTACCATCTTGGTTGAGAATTAAAGGCGTATGGGCAAATTCAGGTACTTTTGCGCCCAAAGCTTCATAAAGTAAAATTTGTTTGGCAGTATTAGCAATATGATCTTCTCCACGAATGACATGGGTAATTGCCATATCAATATCATCTACTACTACAGCTAAGTTATAGAGGGGTTGTCCAATAGCTTCTGTCTCTCCAGCACGAGCGACTACCATGTCACCACCCAAATCACTTCCTTGCCAAGATACTCTACCTCTAACTTTATCCTGCCAAACTATTTCGCGATCGTCGTCAATTTTAAATCTAATGACTGGTTTACGTCCTTCGGCTTCAAAAGCTGCTTTTTCTTCTGAAGAGAGATTGCGATGGCGATTATCATAGCGGGGAGCCAAACCTTTAGCTTTTTGATTTTCCCGCATTTTGTCTAACTCTTCAGGGGTACAGTAGCAAGAATAAGCTAACCCTCGATCGATCAAAGTTTGAATCGCTGCTGTATATTTATCTAGCCGTTGAGTTTGGAAAAAAGGTCCCTCATCCCAAGTTAGACCAAGCCATTCTAAACCAGACTTGATATTCTCAGTATATTCAGAACGCGATCTCTCTAGATCGGTGTCTTCAATTCTTAAAACAAATTTACCTTCTTGGTTATGAGCATATAACCAATTGAATACCGCCGTTCTTGCTGTGCCAATATGTAAGTTACCTGTGGGTGAAGGAGCAATCCTTACTCTAATAGTCATTATTCTTAATTTCCTTATTTTCGATCCATATCTAATACCGTTTCTCATGCATTAACAAGAGACTTATTTTGGAGTCAGTAGAGACCCCTTATTTCGCGTCCATACAGGAGTCACGCCCGTTAGTGTAAACAATAGTTTTCGTGTTTTTTCTTGAGAAAAAATAATGTGCTATCTATCTGGCTAGTACGCGAGAATTGGTATAAAGTTATCTGACTATCACTCAAGTCCAGACTTTCTATTTTACGACAGTTTCTCAAACAAGATTCTGCGATCTCATTTTATAATGCATTGTATGACAAAATTAATTCAATAATATTACAAAAATAAATGTTCTATGGTAATTTCCCAAGCATTTATTCAAGAGCAAGGGAACGAACTGCTTAGACAAGAAGAACGCCGAGTCGTTGAGGAGCTTAACCGACGTAGAATTCCCATTACTTTTTACACAGAAAAACGTATACGTCGCAGGCAGCTTTCACTCGATTATGAGTCTTTAGTTGTGGGAGATCTGCCTTGTATTTCTGGAGCATTGAAGCAACTTTCTATAATCTCACCTCTTGGTAATACGATTAAAACCATTGCTACCAAAGGTTTTGATATCGATGACGACCCTTTAATTTACGAATCTTGACTATATACCTTCATGATTAATTATCAAAAGCTGGTAAATCCTCTTCCAAGACTGACTGAGAATTACTGGTTTCTAGTTGAGGTAAAAATTGACGAATTAGTCCAATGGTAATAGCAGGTAGTTCTAGTTGGGGAGTGAAACCGACATCATTCAATTGATACATAATGCGAATTGCTTGGGGATTCATTTCTTGTAATCGACGACCAACCCTCGGTCCAATATATTCTGATTCTTGACCCCAAATTAACGCCGTCGGGATTGTTAATTGAGTAATATATTGCGTCAAATCAAAACACAGATCTCCCCGTACAAAAGACAGTGCGGAATACTCTCCATTGGGCTGTTGTGCCGATTGCAAATATGCTTCTACCAATTCAGAGTCAACTCTATCTTTACTGGCAAATTGACGCTGCTCTAAAAAGCCACGAATGCCAAAACTGGTAGCAACTCCCGTACTGTATAGCAAGCGATCGATTATTGGAGTTCCAGCTAACTTAGTAAAGAAATTATCCTGATAGTCTCTGCCAAATTCATTTAATCCAGCAGCCGTCGTCAAAATCATGGATTTGAATAATTGAGGATTTGCGATCGCTACTCGAATAGTAAAGGCTGCCGTTAAAGCAGAAGCAATCACAGTAACGGGTGAAGTACAGGTATTGCTCAAGAACTCTGCAATGGTAGTAACGTAATCATCTACCTGATAGTCGCGTTCGGGATGTTCAGATCTACCCCAACCAAGCATATCTGGTGCCAGGATACGATATTCAGCAGCAAAAGCAGGATAAACTTTTGACCATTCGTAAGCTGAAGAACCACCACCCAAACCATGTAAAAATACCAAAGTTTCTGGGGAATTTGATTTTAAATCGTTCCAAGGTGGGCGATCGTTAGTATAGTAAACTATTTTGCCCAAACTTGTCTGGACAGATTTTGAGGTGAAACCAAGAGGAATAAACATAGCATTATCTTAATTAATTTTAGACAAGCAAATTATTAATTCTCATAGCAAAAGAGTATGACAACTGCTGAGAACTTTCATCTCCCTGGAGGATGATTAATCGATAAGTCTTTACTCTAAAAAAGTCCTCACTTCTCCATCAGGGCTAAGTAATAAGCGAATGACAAGACTTTGTTCTTGTGGGAAAGCGGAAACAAAAGGCTCTCCCATCAAGGGTACACCAGTACGATCTAGATAAATTTCTGATGCCTTACCAATAGGAATAATGCGTTTAATCGAACCATCTTGATTGATAATCAGACGGTATTCTAAAGTTTGTTGTAATTCAGATTGCGATCGCCATTTTTGGCGAAAATAACTTGCTGCTTCTTGAAGTTGTCGTGTTGTAGGAGCTATCGAGTCTGAATCGTTTTCGATAATAGTTGATTCTTTCGTCGTTGGTTTAGGCGTAGTATTCTCTAGAGCAATCTCATCATTATTAAGATTGAGATTTTCCTCGGTTGTGTTTTCTGTTATCGCTTCAGACTCTACTCTGCTATCAAAAGAAGCAGCTTGTTCTAATTTTTCCCCAATTTCTGCCTTTATCGCCACATTTTCCTCGCTAATTGTAATTTCTGCTTGTTCGTCAGGCTCTAAAGGTTGAAGACTATTATCCTCAGTAACAGAACTAACAGAAGGTGATGTTGCTGTTTGAACATTAGATTCTGTAGCAATTTCCAATTCTGTAGTTTTTTGAGTTTCAGATTGTGTGGTTTCTTCTGGAGAATCTGGCTTTGCAGTTTCAGGAGGAATGTTAATAGTAGATTCTACCTGAGAATTATCTGGCGAAGTTTCAGTAGTAGATTTAGCTGTCTCAGATGCAGAATTTGGTTTCGGTAAAGAAGAAATAGGTGGAATGGTCAAATTTCCCGATGGCGGATACTGAGAGGGATCGGGGATATTTGGGGGAGGTTTAAGAGTATCTACCGCAGGAGGAGGAGGTAATGTCTCTAATGAAGAAAGAGGTTCACTTTCTTGAATTCCTGTGACAGGTTTTTCGGCGACTTCAGGTACTTTTGGCGGAATAACATCCTCTTGAGGAACAGTTGAAGTTGCTTCAGGTTGAGATTCTTCAATAGCTGCTATTCGATCTCGTTCTTCTGGCTGGTTAGCAACTTTAATACCCACAGTAGTCAAGCCTACGGCTAATAAAATTCCTGCGACACTAACACCAATAGGTATTAGCTTACGAACTTTTTGCGCTTTTTGAGTTTCTAATTCTGTCAATACCGCCATTTCGGTTTTATATTCTTCTAAAGCCGATACCAAATCGAATAATTGAGTTGCTGAAAGATCGATTGTTGTAGGGCTTTCTTTTGTTGCTAAACTACCCAAATTCAGCTGATGATTAATTAACCCTTGAGATGTTAGATAAGGCTGAGTAGAATTGGCTAATTGTTCTTGATTAGTGATAGCTAAAGCAGGTATTTGATTATTAAAAGACTGTGCTAAAAAACCTTCTGTATGGTCTAAAACCAGATCGTAAAGCTGTTCTAATTTCAGGCGATCGCCTGAAATCGTAATTGGTTCTACTTCTAAGATTCTAGGGTCGTCAAAACTCAGTTTAAACTGAATATCTTTAACTACAGTTTGTTTTGTCCAACGAGACAAAGGCGAGTTTTTTCCCCAAATCTCTAAAGTACAAGTCGGAGGCGTAAAACGCCGAATAACAGTATAAGAAGAATCCATAATTTTGTTATTGATTAGTTGCTAGGGACGTAATATACTAATTCCTTACAGTATTTAGTAGTTCGTTGTTGGTTGATTGCTAGACAATATCTGTTATTTTTTGCCTATTACCTTTTTATTCCTTCTTCTCTCTTTCTTCCTTAAATGATGCTTTACCCAAAATAGCCAACCACAATAAACGATGTCCGCTATTACCACTATAAAAAAGTAAATCGATTAATAGTTTGAGTCCTAACTGATACAATCCATCAGAATTAATTGCTGTTTCCTCAGCCATTCTCTCTTGGTATAAATTAATAAATTTATCTAAATAATCTCCTAACAATGCCATTGTATGAGGCTCTTTATTTTGGGCAGTAACTTGTTCTAAAAGACTAACGGCTCGTCGTAATAACTCTTTTTCTTGTTTTGCCAAATAACAAATAATTAAAACTAAAGAACGAGCCTCTTCTACATCTAACTTTTTTCTTCCTCCAGCACTTTTACGCCAGGGATTTGCTTGTCGTAACCGCCATAGCTCCACTCTATCTTTAACAATCGACTCTAAATTAAGAGTAGTTGCTGCTTGTAAAATTGTCTCAGAAGTAATATTTGCGATCGCTCTAACGCCAAAATTACCAAGTCAAGATGGGACTTAATATTATCTAACTGATTAATTGTGGGAATTCTCAGCCTGTGTAAATCTTGCCATTTAGCGACAGAAGGAGTTTTATTGGCATTAGGATACATTTTGCTAGGAGATTTTGAGACGTAACTATACTATCGTAGCTGTTAGCTAATACTACTACTTCTCATCAAGAGATAGGAAACAAAAGTATTGTTTTATTTTATTAATCTTGCTGCTTTTGTCATTTGGCCTAATTGATAACACCCTATACTTAATAGGTGTTTCTCTTGATTATGCTGGCTCGGCGCGATCCCGAAGTGGCAGGTTTCGCCGTGCGATTCGTTTTCAACTCTTTTTTTGAAGAAGAATCTACTGAGTTTGTATTGCTATAGTTGGCAAAATGTCAATCATCAAAAACTTGTAAAACTATCTTACCTCTTGTACCACCTTGTTCTAAACGCTGATGAGCTTCTGCTACCTGAATTAAAGGCATGACGCGCTCGATTATAGGAAATAGCTGTTTACGTTCAATTAGCTGCCTGAGTGAGTTCAACTTGGTGTTTTCTTGAGATGTAAAAACAAAATGCAATGTGAGATTTTTAGCCCAGGCTGTGAGTAATGATTGAGGATTATCAATATCAACGATGCTGACAAGCCGACCATAAGGGCGAATTATCTCAAGACTTTTTTGAATGGTTTCTCCACCAATTGTATCCAATACTAAATCGATCCCCTTACCCTGAGTCTCATATTCGATCGCTGCTACATAATCTTCTTTTTGATAATCAATGATGCGATCGGCACCCAACTTTTTAACTAAATCATGATTCTTTGCACTACAGGTAGTAAAAACATAAGCCCCCATTGCTTTAGCTAACTGAATGGCAAATGAACCCACGCCTCCAGCCCCACCATGAATCAAAATCGATTCACCAACTTGCAACTTACCTCTTGTAACTAGACAGTCCCAGGCTGTTCCAGCAGCCAGAGGAAAACAAGCTGCTTCAATATGTGAGATCTTTGATGGTTTTCGAGCGACGATATGCTCACTGGCGACATGATATTCTGCATAACTACCAGATTCACCCAAAAGCTGTGGCGAGTAATATACTTCATCACCTATTTGAAAACTCGTTACCGATTCTCCAACAGCTTCAACTACCCCAGAAATATCCACGCCGATAATAACAGGTAACTTGACCAAATCTTGGTAGTCACCACGACGAATTTGATAGTCAATTGGATTGATTGAGGTAGCACATACTCGTACCAAAATTTGATCGTGTTTTGGTTGAGGCTTAGGAACTTCTTGAATTTCTAATTGATTTGCACTACCAAATTCTGTTAAAAGAGCAGCTTTCATCAAAGACATTACCAACCTCCCTATCTATATAGAATAAATTTGTGACAAGATTTCGTAATTGTATTTAGATTAAAGAAATGCCATAAGAAACCACAAGTAAGCACAATTTAGTAAGGTATCAACCTTTTGGTAGCAAATGAGAAAAAAAACAAGTTTCAGTCAAGAACAAAAAATAAGCGATCGCACAATAATTAATGCTCAACCTAAAGTTGCCTATATTGTTGAACACACATTGGGTTGCAAATGGATGCTAAAAGTTCTTTATTTAATTCGTAGTGGTATTAATCGCCCAGGAGCGATGACTCGTGCAGTGGATGGATTAACTACAAAAGTGCTTAACGAACGATTATCAGATCTGTTGAACTTTGGCATTGTTAATAAAGTTTCTTACCCAGAAATTCCACCCCGCGTAGAATATGAGTTTACTGAGTTTGGACTACACTTTATTAAAATTCTGGACACGATAGATAAGTTAGAAGAGTTTCGTCACTCATGATATTCATCTAAGTTAATTGATAACACGCCTCAAATCAAGGTTTATTATTTCCTGTTCTTTATACAGTTCTATTGTCAGCTTGCGGTGATTACGTTTAATTTCATCGTTAATTCATCAAGATTAATTCTCTCTTGATAGTAAGATTTGTCATATATAGCTTAGAATTTTAAACAAAATATATAAAAATAAAATTTTGTTAAGAGAGGATTAGGTATGTATATCGTGCAAATTGCCTCAGAATGCGCGCCAGTTATTAAAGCTGGAGGCTTAGGGGATGTCGTTTACGGGTTGAGTCGAGAATTAGAACTTCGCGGTAATTGTGTTGAGATAATTCTTCCTATGTACGACTGCATGAGATACGACCAAATATGGGGACTCCACGAAGCCTATAAAGGACTTTCCGTACCCTGGTATGTTGGTGAAATCTACTGCGATGTTTACTGTGGCTGGGTACATGGTAGATTATGCTTTTTCATACAGCCCCAATCTGAAGATAATTTCTTCAATCGTGGTTATTACTATGGCGGAAACGACGACAATATGCGCTTTGCTTTTTTCAGTAAAGCTGCTTTAGAGTTCTTGTTAGTTAGTAGTAAACGTCCAGACATTATTCATTGTCATGATTGGCAAACTGGTTTAGTACCCGTAATGCTTTACGAAGTGTATAAGTATCATGGTATGGATAATCAGCGAGTTTGCTACACTATCCATAATTTCAAACATCAAGGTATGGCCGGTGCAGATATGCTGCACGCAACTGGTTTAAATCGCGAAGAGTATTACTTCCAGTACGATCATCTTAAAGATAACTTTAATCCTTTTGCACTGAACATGATGAAGGGTGGTATTGTTTACTCTAATTATGTCAATACTGTTTCACCTCACCACGCTTGGGAAGCCAGGTTTCAAGATGTCGGTTATGGTTTGGGTCATACTTTAGAAATTTATCAAGATAAATTTAGCGGAATTCTTAACGGTGTGGACTACAATATCTGGAATCCTGAAGTAGATGAATTTATTCCTCACCAATACTCTATTGATAATTTGAAGGGGAAAGCTCTCAATAAAAAAGCTCTACGAGAAAAACTCTTATTAAAAGATTGCGATAAACCGATTATTGCTTATATCGGTAGATTAGACCAACAGAAAGGAGTTCATTTAGTACATCACGCGATGTACTATGCTCTCGATAGAGGGGCGCAATTTGTCCTTTTAGGCTCTGCTACCGAACCAACTATTAACAGTCAATTCTGGCACGAAAAACATCACCTTAATAGTAATCCCGATATTCATTTAGAGATTGGTTTTGATGAATCTTTGGCTCATTTAATCTATGCAGGAGCAGATATGATGATTGTTCCTAGTAACTATGAACCCTGCGGATTAACTCAATTAATTAGCTTAAAATATGGCACTGTTCCTATTGTTCGTGGAGTAGGAGGCTTATTAAGTACGGTATTTGACCGTGATTTCGATTTAGATCGTGCGCCAGAAAAACGTAACGGCTATGTCTTCTATCAAACTGATAACCATGCTTTAGAAACCGCTATGGAAAGAGCAATCGGTTTATATAAAGAGTTTCCCAAAGAATTTGAACAGTTATTTCAACAAGGTATGGAATATGATTACTCTTGGAACAATTCAGGTAAGAAATACATGGATGTCTATAACCACATCAAAGCTTAATTAAGTCTGTATAAACGCTATGGGAAAAATCTAGATATTTACTATAAACAAACTGTAAGGGCAAATGAGTGCTTATCCTTACTCAAACAATATATGGTATTCTCATGGGTTGCGTACTGACTGACCTTGAGTGCAAGAGCCAGAAATTTCAGAGCAACCCCAGTTGATTGCTAGTCGGTGGGGATGCTTTGATTTAAGCTGACTATTTTCTAAGCAAAGCTGAGAGAGAGTTTATAATACCAATTCTCGCGCACTGGCTAGATAGATAGCACATTGTTTTTTCTGAAGAAAAAACACCAAAACTATTGTTTACTCTGACTCGGTGACATCATGAATCCTAGCTCTAAACCTTCGTCTCTTGTTAATGCGTGAGAAGCGGTATTGTTTAAGTTCGCTTAATATAATATCTTCATCAAAGATCGAAAGAGTCTCAAAAAAGACAACGGTAACCAATATGACGAAACAAAAAAATAAGCTCCCATCATTAATGATAGGAGCTTATTCAATATACTTAATTTAATTAACTAATCAAAAATATCGATTAGTCTAAATCAGGCATCGCTAATACTGGCTCAGTTTCGCGTTCAATTCCTTTCTCAAAACCACCAGCAGCAGCACGAGCGCGTCCTGCGTGCCATAAGTGACCTACGAGGAAGAAGAAAGCCATCAAGAATTGGAAGGAAGCCAACCACTGACGGATGTTTACGAAATTGAAAGAATTAGACTCAGTGATGATACCGCCTACAGCGTTGATGGAAGCGTTAGGAGCATGAGTCATGTATTCAGCAGCACGGCGTAATTGCCAAGGCTGAATGTCATTTCTTACTTTGTCCAAGTCAATACCGTTAGGACCACGCATGGGTTCTAACCAAGGACCACGGAAGTCCCAAAAGCGCATGGTTTCACCACCAAGAATAATTTCACCAGTGGGAGAGCGCATTAAGTATTTACCAAGACCAGTAGGACCTTGTGCAGAACCGATGTTAGCACCCATTTGTTGGTCACGAGCTAAGAAAGTAAAAGCTTGAGCTTGAGATGCTTCTGCGTTAGTAGGTCCGAAAAACTCACTGGGGTAAGCAGTGTTGTTGAACCAAATAAAGGTAGAGGCAATAAATGACATGAAAGACACAGCACCGATACTGTAAGAAAGGTATGCTTCTCCGTTCCAGATCAAAGCACGACGCGCCCAACCAAAAGGTTTGGTTAAGATGTGCCAAATACCACCAGAGATACAAATCAAACCAATCCAGATGTGACCACCGATGATGTCTTCCATGTTATCAACACCAACAATCCAACCTTCTCCACCGAAGGGAGCTTTAGTTAGATAACCAAAGATAACAGCAGGGTTTAAAGTGGGGTTAGTGATGAGACGAACATCTCCACCACCAGGAGCCCAGGTATCGTAAACACCACCAAAGAACATCGCTTTGAAGACAAGAAGGAATGCACCTAATCCAAGAAGAATGAGGTGATAACCAATGATGTTGGTCATTTGGTTTTTGTCTTTCCAATCTTGACTAAAGAAATTGGAGTATTCTTCCAATACTTCGGGTCCACGGATTGCGTGGTAAATACCACCCAAACCAAGTACCGCAGAAGAAATTAAATGTAATACACCAACAACGAAGTAAGGATAGGTATTGATTACTTCACCACCAGGACCTACACCCCAACCTAATGTGGCTAGGTGAGGAATTAAGATCATGCCCTGTTCGTACATGGGCTTTTCAGGAACATAGTGTGCAACTTCAAAAATAGTCATTGCACCAGTCCAGAAAACAATTAAGCCAGCGTGAGCAACGTGTGCGCCCAGTAGCTTACCAGAAAGATTGATTAGACGTGCATTACCAGCCCACCAGGCAAAGCCAGTAGAAGTCTGGTCGCGACCGCCTCCCATTGCGGGACTAGAGAGCGTTACCACGTGGTAGAACCTCCTCGGGGAATTCAAAGTTTTGATGTGGTTGGTCTTGTGTCGCCATCCAAGCGCGTAGACCTTCGTTTAAGAGAATGTTTTTGGTGTAGAAAGTCTCGAATTCAGGGTCTTCGGCTGCTCTTAACTCTTGAG
>NZ_LR213781.1 GCF_900659865.1 Hyella patelloides LEGE 07179 | reverse complement strand
CTAATATTGTTACTGGTGTCTTGATATTTTCTGCAACACTTTGACGAACTAGATATTCTTTGTCAATGGCTAGTCTTTCTAACATTTTTATTGATATATTTGGATTTTTGGCTACAGATGCACGAACTCTATAATTGCGATCGGTGGCAAATTGTTCCAGTATTGTTACTGGTGTCTTGAGGTTTTCTGCGACACTTTGACGAATTAGGGAGTCTTTATCCGTAGCAAGTTGCTCTAAGATCACTAAAGATGTATTCGGGTTTTTGGCTATACTTTCATCAAAAGAATAACGTTCTTGATTAGCAAATTTACTAATTAAATAAGTTGGTATATTGGGATTTTTGAGTAAACCTCGACAAACTAGATAGTTTTTATCGGTAGCAATTTGCTCTAATGTATTTAATGATGTACTAGGATTTTTTGCCACATAATAAAGATATTTTTTTTGATTGGCAAATTGAGAAAGTATATGTGCTGGTGTATGGGGATTTTCTGCGATAGTTTGACGAACGAGATTATTTTCATCAATAGCAAGTTGAGAAAGTATATGTGCTGGTGTATAGGAATTTTCTGCGATAGTTTGACGAATAAGATTGTCTTTATCTGTAGCTAGTAATTCTAGTATTTTTGTTGATGAATTTTTGTTTTTGGCTACCAGCAAACGAACTTCTTTATCATTATCAAGTGCCAGCTTTTCTAAAATATTATTTGGAGATTGCTGATTATAAGCTACACATATTTTATATTCTCTATAATGAAATATATGTGGCAAGATAAACTCATATAAATTACCCAAAAATCGCTCATCTTTTTCTGTATGTGTATATCGATTAAAATGTTTTTTAAGTATTTTATGAGCTGTCTCATGCCATTGTGAATTGATTTCACCTGATAAATTAACATGAAGTTGGGATGATTCTGCTATTTCTTTGTTTTCATGCTTTGCAGCATACTCTAAGATAAATCGAGGAGTATCATGTTGTAGAACTAAACTAAATAAAGTCCTGACTGGTAGCTCTCGAACAAAATTAGGGTTTTCTAAATATAAAAGATTAAAAGTAGGATTAAATAGTAAATCTTGAGGAAAATATTCACCTAATTGAAACAAAACTTTTGTTGGTGTATTGGGATTATTAACTAGAGCTTTTTTGAATTCTCTATCGTAGCGATGATTCAAATATAATTTTTTTAATAACTCTGGTGGTGCTGCAACATTACTTGCTACTATTTGCGCTAAAGTATCGCTTTGTAAGGCTAATTTGGTTAAACGTTCGGGCGAAGTAGTTTCCGATCGCGCTTCTTGTTGTAGATTAAAAAGTTTATTATTATCTGCTTCATTCATGATTTATTTTATTATTAGCTTATTGTAAAAAATTATTAGCTAATTAGAAGTAAAAAAAGAGAGCGGAATTAAAAGCATAATTCTTTATTAAAAAAATATTGATAATTTATTTTTGTAATTATAATCTGGCTTTTCTGTGAAAATTGGATATACAGTAATATAATATTATATTTTAGATTTTCTGCGATCGCAAAATAGCTATTTCACAGATCGCTTTAATAAAAACACCAAAATTTAAACTAGCAATATTTTTTTGCTTATTTCAAGAAGATTGATACTTTTCTAAGCTTTCTTTTGCTGTAGCTCGGACAAAACGATTACAGTCTTTTGCTAAGAAATAAGAAATTATCCAAAATAAAAGCCTATAGCAATATTTATTCTCTTTCCTATCCTGCTTTTGAGAATTATTTTTGTGATTTTCTCTTGCCATATGTAATATGAAATACAAATAAAAATGCTACAGATAAATATTCCCCAAATCCCTAATTCCCTAATTCCCTAATTCCCCACGTCACTCATTTGTAGCAAACATTTATAGATTTCATATAAGGAATATATGGGCTTGTTTTTATCTGAGGCTTAAACTTTAGAGATTTTCTTGGAGTCAATTAATTATTCACAACCAAGCAATCAAATGATTTGATTCTTTCCTTCTGCTTTAGCTCGATACAATGCCATGTCTGCAAATTGATATAGAATTTCTAAACTATTGCCGTCTACAGGATATTCTGCTACTCCTGCACTAAAAGTAACCTGACAATCTTCTTCTTGCACAGTAGTAAACTCTTGTTGGCGAAAAGCTGCTAAAAACTCTCTGAGACGAGAAATTACAGCATCTTTATTCATATCATATAAACCAAGAATAAATTCTTCTCCGCCCCAACGAGCAATTACATCTTCACTACGAAATTCTTGCTTAAGCAATTGTCCCAATCTACGTAAAACCCGATCGCCTGTCTCATGACCAAAATTATCATTAATTTGTTTAAAATCATCGAGATCGATCATTACAAAGCACCAATGTTTATCTTGACGCTGGGCAATGCGTAATAATCTGGTGAGCCTTTGTAAAGAAGCACGTCTGTTGGCAATTCCTGTTAAGGGGTCAGTGTCTGCTAGCTGACGACGGTAACGCTCTTTATCTAAACGGTTAAAAATACGAGCTAAGAGTTCTTCTTGAATAATGGGAAATGAAATGTGATCGTCTACTCCCACAGAACAAATTTGCTGGATGGTTTGAATATCATCATGGGGAGAGATGATTAATACTGGTAAGTGACACCAACGAGGATCGTTACGTACTACCTGACACAGTTCAATTCCACTGACACCTTCCATTTCTAGTTGAGCAATAATTAGATCGGGATTTGATTGTTCTAAAACATCCCAAAATTGACCAGCATCTTGTAACGAGACGACATCAAAACCCCAAGGTAATAGCAAATCTGCGATCGCATTTAGATTTTCTTTTTGGTTATCAACTACTAAAATTTTGGCATCAGGAAGATTTGACTGTTCTAAAATCGAAGCCACTGTTTCCATCGCTTGAGTAGGCGATACTGGCTTGGTCAAAAATCCTTTTCCCCCCAAACGAGCTACTTCTACTCTATCGGCAAAGCTTTCTCTCGCTGTTAAGGCAATTACGGGAATATTGAGCTGTTTTGCGTTTAATTCTTGTAGTAGTTCTAAGCCTCCATTATGGGCTTCAGGAAAAGATAAATCCAATAAGATGGCATCAGGTAGGTTCTCAGCGATCGCTTCTCTGGCTTGAGATAAATTTCCCGCTACTTGAGCTTCAATCCCCCAGGTTATTGCTTCGGAAACCAAAGCTTGAGTCAAAGGAAAGTCATCATCGACAATCAATAATTTATATTGGGGGGGAAGAGCCGAATAGGGCATATGTTCCTCATCGTTACCAAAGGTCATACTTTCGCGATCTGAATCAAGAATAGGTTCAGGAGGAGAATTAATTTGAGTTAATAGTATAGTTAATAGTTTGTCTAATCGATCGATAACTTTGTAATCTTTATGGTTATAGGATTGTAGTATAGTTTCGATTTCAGAGCAAATTTGTGAACTTTGTGTATACCCAAAACTACCTAAAGAGCCTACTAAAGTGTGTGCGGTATGAACTGCTTGTTTTTGTAAATCTATACTTAGGGTGTCTTGTTTTATTGCGATCGCTGCTTCTTGTAACAGGTCTATGCGATCGCGATATTGTGATTGATACTTCTGCCATATTGCACTCAGAGTATCGTTACGAAAATTAACTGCCTTTGATGATGATACAGAAGTCGCCATCATTAGAGATTGAGTTTTGTGCCGTTTTTTGGTTGTCCCTTGCTGGAGAGGCAATGGTTCTTTTTTTAAGCGATATCCCAAACCATATATAGTTTCTATCATGTTGGGATCGATTCCTGCTTTTCTGAGCTTTTGTCTCAAACCTTTAATTTGAGTCCGTACTGCATTTTCTGAGGGAGACTCTTCCCAAGACCAAATTTTTTCAATTAGAGAACTCTGACTGAAAATGCGTTGAGGATGGCGTAAAAATAATTCTAATAGTGAGTATTCTTTGGCGGTTAGTTTAAGCGGTTTTTGCTTGTGGTTTACTTGACAATTATTGGGGTCAAGAGTTAGTACTCCCCATTGTAGTACAGGAAGTAAAATATCATTCCCTCTGCGAGATAAGGCTCTAATACGAGCTAATAATTCTCTGACATCAAAAGGTTTTACTAAATAATCGTCAGCACCAGCATCTAAACCTGCAACCTTTTTCGTGATGTTGTTATGGGCCGTCAATAATAAGATGGGAGTACGATTTCCTCGATCCCTTAACTGCTGGCAAACTTGAATGCCATCTAATTCTGGTAATGCTACATCTAGTAAAATAATGTCGTATTCATAAGATTCTGCTAATTCTAGCCCTTCACAACCATTATTAGAACATTCTATGATGTACTGCTTTTGTCTAGTTAGTTTGTCTACAATCAAGTCTGCTAGACCTTCATCATCTTCTATTAGCAGAATTTTCATAGTTTAAATAACACAAGAAAACATTTACTTTAAATATTTACTTTATATAGTAGCCTTAATCACTCAAGGCTAAAAGCAAAAAGTAAATTATTCGCTAATAAATAAATTAATAATTGTTTTTTCTTCGTTGTACCTGATTTTAGTTAGGTATAGGCTAAACTTGTTTGCTACTAATTTGCAGCGTGACATATTGTAATAGTTTAAGTGGCTTTAATTGATAGCATCAAAGTATTCAACAACAAGTTATTTTAGTCTTTAAGAGAACATAAGTCACAGATGATCTCGATTCCACTTTATATTATCCCATTTATACGAAGATGCGATGGGTACAAGTCCCGTTTAGTTTGGGACGAAGATGGGACGGGATTCCGCACCCAAGAGTGACAGAGACAGCACAAACCTTTGGTCAAATTCAGTCAGCTTTTCTATTTAGTAAAAATTGTTTTCTAGTTAATTGAATATTGAAATATTAAATTTTTGGACTCTCCATTAATTGTGATGTCAAACTATTAACCCGAACGAAAATAAACCCGATACTTTAGTGATTTTTCAAACTAATAGAAATACTTAAGAGAAAAAATAGCTCAAATCATTACTCGGTCATCATTGTCAACAAAACATAGCATAGTAATAACGGAAGAGTCAATTTCTGTAGATAATTAATATAATTAATCAGGATTGTTTGGTAACATTTATCACAAAAGAGGATAAAACTTTTTCACAATTTATATATTTAATTATATATACTTATTAATTGAAGAAATATTATATATTAGATTTGGAGCAAGTTTCAGATTATTATAGAGCAACATATTGACGTATGGATTTAACTCCCGCTTTTCCCACTTTTATCGTTACTCTAAGGGAAGGTTTTGAAGCAGCCTTAGTAGTAGGAATTGTTATGGCTTGCTTACAAAAAGCACAACAAACAAAACTATATTCTTGGGTTTATTTGGGTATTCTGGCTGGTATCTTGGGTAGTGTAGGGGTAGCTATTTTGCTAGCTAATACAATGCAAGGTTTAGAAACCGCAGGAGGCGTTTACGCACCAGTAATTAAACAAATATTGGCTGGTAGTTTTGGCGTAATCGCGATCGCGATGCTCAGTTGGATGTTAATCTGGATGAGTCTACAGGCGAAATCTCTCAAGGGAGAAGTCGAAAATACCATTGATGATGCTCTCAACAGTCAGAATGCAGGAAAAGCTATCTTTGTCGTAATTGCGATCGCTGTTTTAAGAGAAGGTTTTGAAACTGTACTGTTTATTTTGGCAAAATTCCCACAACAATTGACTTTACCTACTATAGGAGCGATCGCAGGATTAAGTTTAGCAGCATTTTTGGGTTGGTTACTGTTTGCTCTGGGAGTCAAAATTAATATCCGCCTTTTCTTTCAAATTATGGGGATTTTTCTGCTATTAATTGTTGGGGGTTTAGTATTAAGTGCGTTGTTTCATTTTGACAAAGCAATTACTTTATTTTCTCAGATATCTACTAATAATTGGTGTTTGGTAAATAGTGATTCTTGTCTATTAGGTAAGCAAGTATGGAATGGTGCAAATATTTTACCCGATCGGCAATTTCCTGGGATTATTTTGAAAGCTCTTTGTGGCTATCGACAAACCCTCTATTTAGGACAAATAGTTGCATATATTAGCTTTTTGATTATTATCGGTGGTGCTTATTTTCAAAGTTTAACAGGGCAATCTATCAAGGTAAAATTGCCAATGTTTAAGTTTAATACTCCTAAAAATTAAACCTTAATGTAAGTTAGGGTGGAGTGTGCCTCACCCTACTGCTTTCTATAATTTAGAAAAAGTTAACAGTACCTAATCCCTAATTAATTATCAAATAAATGATGATAGTGGCGATAAATCGAGAGATTTAAAGTCTTGGAAGAATGCTAAAAGTCTGGTTGCTATGGGATGAATACCAGCAGTAATATTAGATTCAATATTTAAAGGAATCACAGGATCGTGAAGAGACAAACGTAATAAAAACCAGCCATCTTCTTTCGGTGATTTACAAGTAATTCTAACGCCTTCATGATTATTAGGTACAATTTGCCAATCAGGTTGAGTAGTTGCAAATTCTTGAAGTTTAGTAATTACTTGATTGCCGTATTCTTGAAAATATTTGGTATTAATTTTTAAACGAAATTCTTGGCTTTCTGCTGGCTCTTTCAAATTAGCGATTAAATCAGTAATTAATTTATTTTGTAGTTTAGCTTTGGCTAATTCACTTAATAGTTTAGTGGCTAAATATGCTCCATCGTCGAGAAAATAGTTTTCTTTCATCGCTGCGTGTCCCGATGTTTCGATAGCTAACCATGATTCTTGATCTTGATTATTATTAATAGCGATCGCTTCATTGATAACATTCTTATAACCCCGTTTAAAACGGTGATGAACTCCGCCTAAATCTTGCTCGATAAATTGAGTCAAACCATCAGAAGTAATGGAATCTGTAACAACAGTTGAACCTGGATGTTCTTGTAAGACAATGGCAGAAATTAAAGCAATTAAACGGTTTCTATTTAACTCATTACCTAAACGATCGACTGCT
The DNA here is from genome assembly GCF_900659865.1 of Hyella patelloides LEGE 07179. Taxonomy (GTDB): domain Bacteria; phylum Cyanobacteriota; class Cyanobacteriia; order Cyanobacteriales; family Xenococcaceae; genus Hyella; species Hyella patelloides. Next base: position 49,355 of record NZ_LR213781.1, on the reverse strand, counting down.
GCAACGCGATCGACATCAGTATCAAAAATAATCCCAAAATCAGCTTGATTGGCTAACACTGCTTGACTAATAGAAGCCATTGCATCGGTATTTTCAGGATTAGGTATATGATTGGGAAAATTGCCATCAGGATCGAGAAATTGACTACCAGTAGTATCTGCACCTAAAGGTTTTAAAACTTTATCAACATAAAACCCGCCTGCACCATTACCTGCATCAACTACTATTTTTAAGCCTTGTAAAGGTTGTTCATAATTATTGGGATGATTGACAGCTTCTCTAACTTTATCGGCTAAATCCGAGCCATAGATAGTAATAAAATCACTTTTTATAATTTCTTTTTGCTCTGAAACTCGATTAAAATTATTTTCTTTTGCTAACTCTAAAATATTAGTAATATCTTTTTTTTCTAAGCCACCTTGATTACTAAAAAACTTTAATCCATTACGATTAAAAGGTAAATGACTAGCAGTTAACATAATCGCCCCATCGCAGTTAAAATCAGGATGAATGGTACTCATAAACATTGCAGGAGTAGAAGCGATCGCAAAATCATAAACCTGACAACCACATTCAGTAATTCCTAATGCAAGTAATTCCATTAAATCCGAGCCAGATAAACGGCTGTCTCTTCCTAAAGAAATGATTAACTCTGAACTTTCTTTGGTTAATTTATTACTCAACCAAGTAACAAATGATTTCCCTAAAGTTGCAGCAATTTCTGGTGTTAAATTAACTTCTTCTCCTGGGACTCCTGGTAAAGCAACTCCCCGAATATCAGAACCATTTTGTAATTGTTTCCAGTTAAAATTATTCATTGTTAATTGTTAGTTGTTGGTGATTAATTGCTACCGTAGAGACGCGATATATCACGTCTCTACCTGCTAGTTACTACTTTGATTCACTTTGCGCTCTTCTGCGACGACATCTATCAGAACAATACTTTACTTCATCCCAACATTTTTCCCACTTTTTACGCCAGGTAAATGGTCTTTGACATACAGGACAAACCTTTGTTGGTAGATCGGATTTTTTTCTTTGACGAGCCATTAGTTAAGTGAGTATTGAGACAAAATTAAAGTTACTGGTTAAGGCTAGGTAGCAGTTGATAGACAATAGATAAAACTTTATTTAGCTGGCACAATCAATACGGGACAAGAAGCTTTTCGGATCACACCTTCGCTGACGTTTCCCATTAAAGCTTTATACAAAGCACCATGACCGTGAGAACCAATAACAATCATATCTGCTTCCAGTTTTTTTGCTTCTTTAATAATAGTTTCGACCGTTGCTCCTTGAATTAACAGTGGGGTGACATCAATTCCTTTTTGTTCCAATTCTAAAGCTCGCTCTTGTATATACTGGTGTTCTCCCTTAAGAGTTTTGGCTCTCCAGTCTCTTTCGGATTGTGGCCCTGTACCATAACCGATAAAATCAGGATCGGGTGCAGCTACATGAATTAACCACAGTTTACTAGCAAAGCATTGGCTGATTGCTGCTGCTTTATCGATTACTAAGGGAGAAATATCAGAAAAATCGATCGCTGCTAAAATGTTTTTCAAGATTAATTCCTCACAGACGCTTCCGTTTCCTTCTCTATCTTAAAATTGGTATTGCTAATTCGAGATACTTTTGTTAATGAAACCTATTTTAATTGTGATTTGTGGTGCAACTGCTAGCGGAAAATCTAGCTTAGCTCTCCAATTAGCGCAACGCCTTTCAACAAGCATTATTAGTGCTGATTCTCGTCAAGTGTATCGTGAATTTGATATTGGTACGGCAAAGCCATCTCTTGCAGAACAAAAATTAGTACCCCACCACCTAATAGATATTTGCGAGCCTACTGAAACCCTAACCCTAGCAGAATACCAAGAACAAGCTCAGGCTTTAATTGCCAAGGAAAATATCTCTTTATTAGTCGGTGGTACGGGATTGTATCTCAAAGCCATTGTCAAAGGTTTAAAAATTCCTCGCGTCTCTCCTCAACCAGAATTGCGATCGCAATTAGCTAATTTAGGACAAACTCAACTTCATAGTTGGTTATCTCAAGTTGATGGTGTAGCAGCTAGTAAAATTCATCCTAATGATGCTGTGAGAACCCTAAGAGCCTTAGAAGTCTATTACGTTACAGGAAAGCCTATATCCGCACAACAAGGCGAAAATAAACCTACTTATCCTATTTTACAAATTGGCTTAGACAGTGAAACCAGTGCTTTAGATTATCGGATAAAAATCCGCACCCAGCAAATGATCGAACGAGGATTTGTGATTGAAGTAGAGCAATTATGTCAAAAGTATGGGACAGATTTACCCCTGCTAAACACTTTAGGTTACGCGGAGATTAAACAATACTTAGCAGGAGATCTTAATTTACAAGAAGCGATTTTTGAGACTATTTTACACACCCGTCAATTTGCTAAAAGACAACGAACTTGGTTTAGAGGCGATCGTCATATTAACTGGTTTAATACCAATAGTGACAGTTTATTAGATGATATCTGGCAATTGCTCCAAGATTTTCTAGCAAAACACCAGAATTAACCATCAGATTTGTTTTACTGTTTAACAGTGGTATTTCTCAAAGCCAGATACCAAGTAAACATTCCACCTATCAAAACAATCACAGCCAAACCTAAGATCACTGATTCTAAACCAAAATGGGCTTCTGCTTCGGCTGCTAATACTAAGGGTAAAGAAAGCGCAATATTTACTACATTATTTTGTAAACCGAAGACTTTTCCCCGCATATCAGGAGGGGTTTGGGATTGAATGGTGGTTTGCATGGGAATTCCAATCAATGCAGCAAAAGCACCCATTAAAGCTGTCATAGCTAGAGCTAACCAGAGGTTTTGAGTAGCTTGGGATAAACCTACTAAAGACAATGCTACTCCTATCGAGCCGACAAAGCTTAATTGAGCATTAGTAAATCTTTGTCCGAGATTACCCACAATAGCAGCACTCACTCCCATTCCTAACCCTGTAGTAGCCAGTAAAATACCAAATTCATCTGCGTCTAGTTGGGGTATTTTATCCGCCATGCTTACCGCTAACACTACTAAAGCAGCAAACACAGAAAACAACACTATCAATTGAATTAAAGCATTGCGAACTTTGTTATTTTTTCCCAGATATTGCACCCCTTCCCAGATATCTTGTAACGGATGGGATTCTGTTTGGCTTTGATCTTTTTTGGTTTCTTTGGTTTGCAATGCAATTAAAATAATACCTGCAACAGCATAAGCACTTCCTACCAAAACTTCTTTACCAATATTTTGAGGAAAACCCCAGCTACCTACTAAACTGTCTGCGATATCTAGTAAAGGCTCTCCCACAGCAAAACCAATAATCAGTAATGCCATCATGGTAGTAGTGTAAAGAGAATTGGCTGCGAGTAAATCTTGTTTTTTGACGATTAAAGGAATTACTGCTTGCTCTGCGGGGGCAAAAAACTGAGTTAAGGTAGAAACAAGAAAGGTAATACCTAGTAAGGTAGCAAAGCCCCAAGATAAATTACTTAAAATAGCTTTACCATCAGCCAACCAAAGTAAAAAGGGCAATATTAAGAGTAATATACCTCGAAATAGGTTAGAAAAGACTAAAACTGCCTTTTTTGACCAACGATCTACATATACCCCTGCTAATGAGCCAAATAATACCGCAGGAATCGTAAAAGCTATGGTTACAGGAGATACCCATAAACTAATTGGCTCTCCTGGTATCTGAAAAGTACTGGCAATAATAGCGATCGCCATTACCAAGTACACTTTATCTGCTAATTGGGAAAATATTTGTCCTCCCCAAAGAATCAGAAAGCGACTGTTCTGTAATATGGGTAAAAAACCGTTATTTTCGGTTGTTTGTTCGGATTTATCTTCTATAGATATAGTTAAACTGTTGTTCGCTTCGTTTAATGTAATATCTTCTCTTTCTTCTGGTTGTGATTCCGACAGACGCATTGATACTTATTTTCTTATGGTACTCGGCAATAAACTGAGGGGTTTATTGATTGTGGTAAGGGCGTAAGCCTTACGCCCCTACTACTTAATTACTGCTAAAACTCCACCAAGTATAAATTATCCACCAAATTGGCAGAACGAATTGATTTACCCAGGTGATGCTTTATATATTGTCGCAAAATTTGTTCGATTCGTATCCAAGCAGAGTCTATCGAAAGTGAGGTTTTGAGGTGAGATGGTAGTAATTTGCTCGGATTAGGTAGAGTATGCTTGCTTAAATGTTGCAAAATGCCTAACTCCACTGCGTTAATTTTGTATTGAATTGTCATTGGTGGAGCATTACTATCTTCGTCTTCTGGTGTCTCTATTTGCTGATTGGGAAATACTACCCCACCACTATCAAAACTAAATCCCCCTCGCCACCCGTCACTAAGCTCATTCAAAGAAACAGTCTTATTACTCACACAACAAGCTTGTACTTGAGGTGCAATACCCGCGATCGCTAGTAAATGAAAAACTCCCTGTACTATATTAGGATAGACATTCTGCTGTGGTTGTAACTTTTCAATCCGTCTGAGGTGTTCGTTTAGTAACTCGTATAATTCTGCTTGAGGTTGTTCATCTACAGCGATATAAACAGCCAATTCTCCCAAATACTGTGCAGAAGCTAAACGCCCTATATCTTGACTCAAACCAGGATAGGTATAAACAGTATCTGCTTGAATAATTTTATCGAGACTGCGCCCTTTTACGATCGATAACTCATTAATTACAAATAATTCTGTCCTCCCCCGCAACCTGGATTTAATCTTTTTCGCCCCTGGAGCAACTGCCTTTAGTAAGCCATAATCGGGAGTTAGAATCGTTACCAGGCGATCGTTTTCTTTGAGAGTTGCACCTTTTAAAATAATTCCTGTGGCTTTGTATTGACTAGAGCGATCGGGCATAATATTTGTAGCGTTGGTGATTTAAAGTAGGAAGTAAATAATAGTACGGTTTGTTGCTCTCTTGGTGCGTGTGTTCTCATGTCGCGAGGTTTCCTTGCCCCTCTTGTTTAGCCTTCGCGATTGTTAGTAACATTCTCTGATACTATTGGCGAAAGTAATCAATTAAAGATTCACACAGACTACAATTAGGATAAAAATTCAGAATCGAAAATTCGCTATTCTCAAAAGTATTTTCTCGCATCAAATATAGTTAATATGCAATCGACTGAATTTTCTCGGATAAAACTTGTGTTAAAAATTCATAACCTTGCTGATTAAAATGTACACCATCTTTGGCTTGAAGAAATCTAGAGTAGTTTGATTGTGATCTCATTAAAGACCATAGATCGAGAAAATGACTATTTGTTGAGTATGCGACTTTAGTAACAATCTTAATATATTGTTCTAAAGTTTCCATTGTGACAAAATTAGATTCAGGAAAAGCTTTTTTACGTGCAGATAGAAGCTTTTCATCGATGGGTGGCGAGCTAATAAGAAGCGTTTTTTGAGGTGTAATCTGCTCGACGATTGATATCAAGTTTTGTTCATATTCTTTGATATCGACACCTTTATTTTCACTAGCATCAGCAGTTCCAAGTAAGACTGTTACCAAGTCAGGACAACAATTTAAAACATCATTTTGTAATCGGTTTAGTGCGCCTCTGCTGTTATCTCCTCCAACGCCAGCATTGATAATAGTCCAACCTGAGAAAACTTGTTTAAGTCTGAGAGTAAGCTTTATTGTTCCACTAGAGTCTTTTTCTTTAGCCGTAATGCTATCTCCTAGACAAATTAGTTTAGGCATAAGTAGGATTTGACAAATTCAACACTTAATCGATTTTAAATCAGAAAAATCACATAGATTTTAGAGATACTCGATCGCAAATTATTTTTTCTGGACACGAAATAATAACCGATCAAACCTGAGAAATTGCCAGGCTAATTGCTGCTACTAAACTATCAATTTCTTGAGTTAAGCTCATGTAGTGAACGCAAGCACGAATACAGTCAGGATAAGCAATTGTTCTCAAGAAAAATCCTTGTGTTTCTAGATGATTGACTATCTGAAGATGATTTTTATCGGGGATTTGAAAAGATACTAAACCAGCTTCGGGAGGTGATTTTTTCAGACAGGAAACTTCTGGGAGTTGAGTTAAAGCAAACCATAAGTATTGACTTAATTGACGGATTCTTTGATACCTTTGGGTAGATGTTCCCCACTGTTGATGAATGGATATGGCAGCTTGTAACCCTTGATATTCGGGATAAGCAGAGGTGGCTACTTCATATTTTTGTCCGTCTGATTTCCAGTTTTGGGGTTGTCCTTGGGTATCAATATCAACTCCTCGCCAACCAATAAAGGTGGGGTGCAACTCAGCAAAAGCGGATTCACTAACATACAGCCCTCCTACTCCCGCAGGGCCACAAAGCCATTTATGTCCTGTGAAAGCGTAATAATCTACTGCCGATTCTGGTAAATTAAGGTCTAAAGAGCCTACAGATTGAGCAGCATCTACTAATACTTTTACTTGTTGTTTACTATGAGAATAGCTGTGACAAGCAGTAACGATCTCTTTGAGGGGTAATACTTGACCAGTATTCCACAGTAAATGACTAATCACGACTAGGCGAGTTTCTGGAGTGAGGTATTGCTGAATTACTGCTACAGGATCGCCTTGATTGAGAGTATCTAAAATTGGACAAATTTCGACTTTAACCGCAAAACGACGGGCAATTTCGTTAACTGTAGCGATTATCCCTGGATGTTCGCAATCAGTCATTAAAATCCTATCTCCTGGTTGCCATTGAATACCCCAGAGAGCAATATTACAACCAGCAGTCACATTTTCTGTGAGAGTGATACGGTCGGCGGTAGTTTTTAACTCTTCAGCGATCGCTTTTCTTAACAATGCGGTTTCTGATTGTAACCAACTATTAATTTGACCAGAAAAAGGGCCAACTTTTTGAATGTACTGGTGAGTATTTACAATAGCATCTAGGGATGCTTGAGGCATCGTACCTTGACCACCAAAGTTAAAATAAGTTTTATTAGCTAATCCGAGAAACTGCTGACGTTGTTCTTCGATAGTTATTTTTTCTGTCAGATTGCCCATTAAAATTAATCACTATGAGTTACTCACTCTTGTTAGTATATCTTGAACCTCTGCCTGATTTAGCTGTTTTATTTTCTCTTTTGTTGAGAAGTAATTTTATGACAATTCTTTGGTCATTGATAACGATCCAAAATCCGATACAGAGAATGTCATGATAATACTAACTGATGAACTGTTGCTGAATTATAAACGCTGTAGCCGTCGTACTTATCTGGAAGTATATGGCTCTCACGAACAGAAAGACCCCAAAAAAGAGTTTTTATTGAAGCTCAGGAAAGAAAATCAGCAACATATCCAAAATTTCATTCAAGAGCGATCGCTCAATCCCCAGAAACCAACCACATCATTTAGAGATTGGTCATCAAGGTATGAAGAAACTTTGGCTTTGATGAAACAGGGGGTCGATTGTATTTTTAAAGGGGTGCTATGTCTTAATTGGGAAGATTGGCAAAAGGGAATTACTAACGAAGAGTTAAAACCGATTAGTCCTCCAACTCTTACTATTTCCTCAGAGAATACTATTGTTACCAAGTCAATAAATCATGACCTGAATTTAAACCCCGATCGTCAAGAAATTACTTTGCTTGCTAACCCAACGTTACTAATTAAGCAACCAGGAAAATCAGTATTTGGTGATTGGTCTTATGTTCCCATTAGTATTAAGTTAGGTCGTCGTCCTAAGCCAGAATACAAATTAATTGGAGCATATCATGCTCAGATGTTAGCAATAGTTCAAGATGCATTTCCTGTCTATTCTTCCTTAATTTTACGCCAACAAAATGAATATTACGTTAACTTAAGTCACTGGTTAGATAGAACACAAGAAATTGTAGCAAACTGTCTAGAAATGTTATCTTGGGATGTAGAGCCAGAAGTATTTATTTCTCGGCAAAAATGTAGTTTATGCCACTGGTATAGCCACTGTTATCAAATTGCTAAAAACAAGCAACATTTGTCTTTAATCCCTGGAGTTACACCCAAACGCTACAATTCTTTAAAAGAGATGGGATTAGATGATTTAGACTTAATTGCCTCATCTAGCGATCGCATTTTAGGAAGGAGAATTGGACAAGATGTTGCCAAACAACTCCAGCAACAGGCTCGTTCGTTATTGCTAAACACGCCATTAATTAAAGCTAATTACGATTTAGATCATAGCTATCAACTACCTTCTTCGGCGATCGAATTATACTTTGATATTGAGGCAGAGCCAGATCGCAATTTAGATTATCTGCTGGGAATTCTATTGGTGGATAATACTAACAATACCAAAAAGTTTTATCCTTTTTTAGCGGAGAAAGCAGAAGAAGAAGAAAGAGTGTGGCGAGAATTTTTTGAATTTATAACTGACTATCCCCACGCACCAATATTTCATTTTTCTGCTTATGAGGTAGATACTATTAAGCGATTAGCAAGGCTCTATGGAACACCAAAAATTCCCACTAAAGCTTTAGTTTCTCGTTGTGTTGATTTACATTATTGGGTAACAAAATCTGTGATCTTACCAGTGGAAAGCTATTCTTTAAAATCTTTAGCTAACTGGTTAGGATTTGAATGGCGAGAAGAAACAGCCAGTGGCGATCAATCTGTTTGTTGGTATGATAATTGGTTAACTACTCAAGATCGTTCTTTACTAGAAGCTATACTTAATTATAATGAAGATGATTGTTATGCTACTTATTATTTGAAAGATTGGTTAGTTAAGTTTTTTTCAGAAGCACAGAAACATCAAGCCCTTTAATTAGTTATCATCTTATCAGTTACCACCTTATCAATAGTCGGTAGCTTTAGTGAATAGTTAACCATTTAAAGAATTTTAAGAAAATGCCAACAAGAAGATCAAAGAATAGTCTAAGATGAAATTATAACTCTTTATTCTTGTTTACGATTCCGTAATTTTGTTAAAAACGAGATAATTTTAAAATTCCTGATGGAAAATAATGCTCATAATAAAGGAAATATAGCGGGTAAGTTATTACTTTTCATTAGCTTTATTTCGTTGCTTTTAAGTTTGCAGGGTTATGTCAGAAAAAAGCCTTTTTATCAACCCGAAAATTACCCCTTAAGTACCAGGGGGACAGCACCTTTAGTAATGCAAGGAGGTGACCCTTATATTCGTGCTTTAATGAGGACAATTACCGCTAGTGAAGCCAATGTTAAGCAGCCTTATCATGTCATATACGGTGGTAGCCAAGTTACAGATTTAACAGACCATCCCGATCGGTGTATTACTATCACTGTTGGTATTAATAAAGGCAACTGTAGCACCGCAGCAGGACGTTATCAAATGCTAAATTTTGTTTGGGATGAAAAAGCAACTCGCTATCACCCCAATCCCAATGGTGTTTTATGGTGGAAAAAATATAGCTTTGAACCAGAATATCAAGATGCAGTAGTTCACGCTTGGTTAAGCGACAAGAATGCTTGGGGAGTCGATATTTCTGAATCCTTAAAAGCAGGAGAAATCGACTCTGTTTTGCGTTTATTATCAGGAACTTGGACGAGTTTAGGCTATGGAATTGAAACTAATTCTATGAGCCAATATTTACCCCAAGTTTATCAGAATATGTTGCAAGAAGAATTAAGTTGATTGGGGAATAAAGTGATTTTAAGATATTTTATCAAGAAAAATTAGAGTTAATCCAAATAAAGTTAAACTAACCATTTTGGTAATTTTTATGATACCGATAATTATAAAAATTAGTTCAGGATAATGTTTCCCAAATACTGTTTGTCTGGTAAATTTATCTTCTTCAACACCACATAGCAAAACTAGATTAGGATGCACCCCTAATTATCTAGTAGCACTTTATAAAACAATAAAATAAGTACTATTTCCTGTTGATTCAAATCAAAATATTTATTTGAGGATTGCTATATACTGCTAATTATATTTAAGTTTTCCAATGAAGAGAGAGCTTTGAAAAATCACCAAATACGGATTTAGTATTAGCTACTTCTATGAAATGCTGATTCTCCTAAAACTTTGGTTCTGGGGAATATGGGCTATGAAACTGTTAAACCCTGTAGAAACTTTAAAGGTCTTTTTTCATTGTTAGGGAGTTATCGTATTGACTGATAATCTCAAAACCAAAACGAAGATATAACCGAAATGCTGGATTGTCAGACGAAACACTTAATGATACTGCTGAGTAGCGATTTCTCACTTGTGAAAATAATTTAGTTAGTAATTTAGTGCCAATGCCTTGACCACGATATTTTGGTAACACCGCAATTGATAACTCAGGTGTACTATCGTTGATATATCCGTACCCTGGATTGCTACTCTTGAACACACGTAGCCACGCTGCTCCAACTAATTTCTGACTTTCTTCTAAAACTGCAATTAAACCCGTATCTTCATGAAGTACCCAATTTTGGACGTACTTTGCCAATTCTGGCTGAAATATAACATCTCTTGGCAGAGGATCGGCTTCAGGCGGAACATACAATGCCTGATAGAGCATTTCCCACAAAAAAGGCTCGTCAGTTATCTCAATTGAGCGAATTATGTATGACATTTTATCCACTCCTGCAAATATTTATCATACAAATATATCTAAGTAACTGGGCTTAATTAATTATCAAGTCTTTAAGATAGCGATTGTTTTGAATGTCGAGTTATAAAAATAATTTTTTCTTAAGGCGATCGCACTTTGGACTAAAATAGCACAATTATTGCTCGTTTTTGACTTCAATTGTTATCTTTTCCCATCTTGTTGCTCGCAATGGGGTCAATTCCCAAATATTAAGGCTGCAAAAGTAGATGTAATTACTTACCGACCGAATTTACTCAGGGAAAATACTTATTAAAAAACACTGATGTTTTTTTAATAAGTAAATGTTAGAAAAGTACTGAAAAAGTTACTGAGATAAAGTTACTCAATAAATAATCATGATTATGTCAAGAAATCTTAGAGTTAATGGAATTTTCGGTGGAAGTATAGCAGTATTAGCCACAGTTTTAGGCATATCTTTCCCCGCTAATGCGCTTATGTTTACAACCTATACTGACCGCGCAACTTGGCAAGCAGCAGTAGGAGGAACTGATAATTTTAGCGAAGAAAATTTTAATTCTTTTACTACTGATACTTTATTTAAGGATACAATTTCTGGTTTAGATGTTGGAGAATTTACTCTTGATGGGGATGGTTTTGTTAACAGCTCCAATGATATACCAAGAATTGAGTCCGCTCCGCTAAGTTCACCTTTTCCAGAAATAAACGTAAATAACTCTACATTAGTTCATGGATTGGCAGGAGGTTCTAGTAGCTCTTTCTTCACGTCTTTAACTTTTGACTCCCCAATCACAGCCTTTGGCGCAGAATTTAATAATGTTAATGAAAATGCTCCACAAAATACTCAAATAAAAGCGGATGGTGAAGTTGTAGATGACGGTACGATCGATAGTATTCCTACTATTGATTTTACTTCGAGCTTTTTTGGATTTACTGCTGACGGTAGTTTTACTGAGGTAGAGTTTAAGGGGACTGGCACTTCAAGCGACGGTTTTGGTATGGATAATGTTGTTTATGGTAGTAGTTCTAGCGCGTCCGTACCCTTTGAGTTTTCTCCCACTTTAGGCTTGCTAGCTGTGGGCGGAGTTTTGGGTGTATCTCGTGTGCGTAAGAGATTAGCCACTCAGAAAATTACGAAAGAACTTTCTTAGGATTTTAATAAAGTTAATCTTACAAAACTAACGTACAGAGATCGTGGATTAGGGTGGGCAATGCCCACCTCACATCCCAATATATAGTGTATTAATACTATATATTAATAAAAATAATGAATAACATAGCAATAGGTAAAAAAGTTCATTTTGCCTAAGAGCTATTATTGTAGTATTTAGGCTTGCTGTTTCTTCATCCCTCATCCTTTATGCGAAGCGGTATCCTTTAGGGCATCCTTCATCCTTCATCTTTCATCCCTCATCCTTCATCCTTCATCCTTCATCCTTCATCCTTCATCCTTCATCCTTCATCCTTCATCCTTCATCCCTCATCCTTCATCCCTCATAATTCATCCTTCCTTAACTCAATTATTATCTTTTCCTTATTTTGTTTCTAGCAATGGGGTCAATAGGCTATAGAATATATGCGCTGGTTATATTTTGTTAGCGGAAACATACAGTCTATGCCTCGTCGCGAAGATCTCAAAAAAATCTTACTCCTTGGTTCTGGTCCCATTGTAATTGGGCAAGCTTGCGAATTTGACTACTCTGGTACTCAAGCCTGTAAAGCATTGCGAGAAGAAGGATATGAAGTAGTGTTAGTCAACTCTAACCCTGCTTCAATTATGACCGATCCTGAAATGGCAAATCGAACTTACATCGAACCGCTAACCCCAGAAATCGTTGAAAAAATTATTGCCAAAGAAAAGCCCGATGCATTGCTACCAACTATGGGAGGACAAACCGCGTTAAATGTGGCAGTTTCTCTGGCTAAAAACGGGGTGTTAGATCGCTACAATGTAGAGCTTATTGGGGCAAAGTTACCTGCTATCGAGAAGGCAGAAGATCGGTTATTGTTCAAAGATGCAATGGCAAAAATTGGCGTTCCTGTTTGTCCTTCAGGAATTGTCAACAATATGAGTGAAGCCAAAGTAGTAGCAGATCGAATTGGGAGTTATCCTTTGATTATTCGTCCTGCTTTTACTCTAGGGGGTACTGGCGGGGGAATTGCTTATAATCAGGAAGAATATGAAGAAATTGCTCAATCGGGGCTGGATGCTTCTCCTGTAGACCAAATTCTCGTAGAAAAGTCTCTTTTAGGCTGGAAAGAATACGAATTAGAGGTCATGCGAGATTTAGCAGATAACGTAGTAATTATCTGTTCCATCGAAAATATTGACCCGATGGGGGTACATACAGGAGATTCGATTACTGTGGCACCAGCCCAAACTTTGACGGATAAAGAGTACCAACGTCTCAGAGATTATTCTTTAGCGATCATTCGTGAAATTGGTGTGGAAACAGGAGGTTCTAATATTCAATTTGCGGTTAACCCCGTGAGTGGGGACGTAATTGTCATTGAAATGAATCCTCGTGTATCTCGTTCTTCGGCTTTGGCTTCTAAGGCTACAGGCTTCCCTATTGCCAAGTTTGCAGCTAAATTGGCGGTGGGTTATACCCTCGATGAAATTCCTAACGATATTACGAAGAAAACTCCTGCCTCTTTTGAACCCACAATTGATTATGTAGTTACTAAAATTCCCCGTTTTGCTTTTGAAAAATTCCCTGGGACAAAACCAATTTTAACCACGCAAATGAAGTCTGTAGGGGAAGCAATGGCGATTGGCAGAACTTTTTGCGAATCTTTTCAAAAAGCATTGCGATCGCTGGAAACAGGGCGTTATGGCTTTGGTTGTGACAAAAAAGAAACTTTACCCACCATTCCTCAAGTACGTTCTAGTTTAAGGAATCCCCACCCTGAAAGAATTTTTAGTGTTTATCACGGTTTAAAACTGGGGATGAGTCCTGAAGAAATTCACGAATTAACTGCGATGGATATGTGGTTTTTAGATAAGTTTCAGGAGATTCTCGAAGCCGAGAAAATTATTAAACGCAAGTCTCTCAATGAGATTTCTGCTGCGGAAATGCGAGAAGTCAAACAACAAGGATTTAGCGACTATCAAATTGCCTTTGCCACCAAAACTACAGAAGATCGAGTCAGACAACATCGCAAGTCTCTCGGTATTATTCCTGTCTATAAATCAGTAGATACCTGCGCTGCGGAATTTGAATCTTCTACTCCTTACTATTACTCTACCTATGAAGAGGGAGAAACTGAGATCGAACCTTCAAATAAGAAGAAAGTCATGATTCTGGGGGGAGGTCCCAACCGTATTGGACAGGGGATAGAATTTGATTACTGTTGCTGTCATGCTGCTTTTTCCCTTAGTAATGCAGGATACGAAACCATTATGGTCAATTCCAACCCCGAAACCGTATCCACAGATTATGATACAAGCGATCGCCTTTACTTTGAACCCCTTACCAGAGAAGATGTTTTAAACATTATTGAAGCCGAAAACCCTGAAGGTATTATCGTGCAATTTGGCGGACAAACACCATTAAAGTTAGCCATACCATTACAAGAATACCTCGTAGGGGCGAAGAGCGATTCGCCCCTATCCGAATTACAAACCAAAATTTGGGGGACATCGCCTGATTCGATTGATACTGCTGAAAATAGAGAAAGATTCGAGAAAATTCTGAGAGAATTAGATATTTTACAGCCCCCTAACGGTATTGCCCGCAGTTATCAAGAATCTCTAGCTATAGCTAATCGTATTAACTATCCTGTAGTAGTGCGTCCTTCCTATGTGTTGGGAGGGAGAGCAATGGAAATTGTTTATTCTGATGAAGATTTAGAACGCTACATGAAATACGCAGTCCAGGTAGAACCAGATCATCCCATCTTAATTGATAAATTCCTAGAAAATGCGATCGAAGTAGATGTGGATGCCTTGTGTGATGCTATAGGAAATGTTGTAATTGGTGGCATTATGGAACACATCGAACAGGCTGGTATTCACTCTGGTGATTCTGCTTGTTCTATTCCCTTCCAATCCCTTCCTGATAAAGCTGTTGCAACTATTCGCACCTGGACAGACAAATTAGCCAAAGCCCTCAACGTAGTGGGCTTAATGAATATTCAGTATGCAGTACAAGGGGAACAGGTGTATATTCTAGAAGCCAATCCCCGCGCTTCCCGCACTATACCCTATGTTTCTAAAGCCACTGGTGTACCCTTAGCTAAGCTAGCTTCCTTAATAATGTCAGGAAAAACCATAGAATCTTTGGGAATTAGCAAAGAAGTAGTACCCAAACATATTGCGGTCAAAGAAGCAGTATTACCCTTTAACAAATTTCCTGGCAGTGATACCCTATTAGGGCCTGAAATGCGATCAACAGGGGAAGTCATGGGTATTGATGGTGACTTCGGTAAGGCCTTTGCTAAAGCAGAAATAGCAGCAGGGGTTAACCTGGAGTTAGAGGGTACAGTTTTTGTCTCTATGAATGAACGAGATAAAGCTTTATCGGTGCCAGTAATTAAAGAATTTATCGATCTTGGCTTTAAAATTGTAGCTACTTCAGGTACCAGAAAAGTACTACAAGAAAATGGTATTCCCGATGTGGATTTAGTCTTAAAAGTTCATGAAGGTCGTCCCCATGTAATTGATTGGATTAAAAATAAGCAAATTCAATTAATTATTAACACTCCCACAGGAGAAGAATCTCAAACTGATGCGCGATTAATTCGGCGAATGGCATTAAATTATAAATTGCCTATTGTGACAACTATTGCAGGAGCAAAAGCCACCGTAGCAGCTATTAAATCTTTGAGGTCTGAACCTTTAACAGTGAAAGCTTTACAAGATTATATTGACTAATTGATGAAGTCAGAGGAAGCCCCTTGAGTTTACATTGTCCTCGAATGGGGATAAGCTCCCCGTTCGTTTTATTTATCCTTTAGTTAACTAATTGTTAACTACTACTTTTTTCATCCCTTAAAAGTTACTGATTACTAATTATTGATTTAAGATTAAGTTTGAACCAATAATTACTTAGACTTTTAGCTACTTTGTTAGATAATAATAAACAACCCAAAATATTCGGCACAGCCATAGCAATTAACATCATATCGCTAAAGTCTACTACTACTCCTAAATCAATAATTGCCCCTAAAAAAATACAAATTAAAAACAGACCTTTATAAATAAAAATATAATCTTTTCCAAATAAATAAGCCCAAGATTTTTCACCATAATAACTCCAAGCAACCGTAGTAGAAAAACCAAACAGTAAAATTACTACGGCTAAAACATAGGGAAACCAATCAATTATTTGAGAAAAAGCTAACGCTGTTAATTCTGAACCACTAATATCGGCTGCAACATTATTGCCATAAGTGCCAGTTAAGATAATAACTAAAGCAGTCAAATTACAAATTATAATTGTATCGATAAAAGGTTCTAAAATTGCCACAATCCCCTCTTTAATGGGTTCATCAGTTTTCGCAGCCGAATGAGCGATCGCAGCAGTTCCCATACCCGCACCATTAGAAAAAGCACTACGACGTATTCCTAACACCAGCATTCCCACAAAACCCCCTTCGATGGCATTTGCCGAAAAAGCCTGCTGCCATATAGTATTAATTGCTTGGGGGACTTCTGTAATATTCACGGCAATAACCCATAGACAAGCAGCCAAATAAATCCCAATCATCAACGGCACTAACTTGCTTGTTACTATCCCGATACGATTAATACCGCCAAGAATAACTAAACCTACAAAAATTGCAGCTAAGATGCCAAATAACCAGTTATAACTCTCCCAACTAGGAAATAAAGCCGTTATAGCAGCGAAAGATTGATTAACCTGAAACATATTGCCTCCGCCAAAAGAAGCACCAGTGCAGAAAATAGCAAACACCAGCCCCATGATCTTGCCTAATTTAGCAAAACCTAATTCTTGTAAGCCCTCAGACAAATAATACATTGGCCCTCCTGAAACTGTACCATCAGGATTAATTTGGCGATATTGCTGTCCTAGGGTACATTCGATAAACTTACTAGCCATCCCAAAAAAAGCAGCCATACTCATCCAAAAAACTGCCCCTGTACCACCCATCTGAATTGCGATCGCCACTCCAGCAATGTTACCCAAACCGACTGTGCTTGATAAAGCAGTTGCTAAAGCTTCAAATGCCGATACCTCTCCTGTACCTTCTTCTGTATCATACTTACCCCTAGCAATATCAAGAGCGTGTTTAAATCCGCGAATACCAATAAAGCCGAAACGTATGGTAAAAAAGATACTTCCCAAAACTAACCACAGAATAATTAAAGGAATCCCTGCAATGGAAACAAACAGCACTTGTTCCATCAGGCTTACTATCTGTGTAAAAACTCTATCGAGACTAAATAAAATATGCAATGTTCGATATCTTAACAAAAATCATCTCTAGTTAATATATCTTAATTTTCGATCGTAAACCTTTTCTATAAAGTAAAAAAGGGAGTTGGTTTAATCAACTTTTTTTTGATTTGACATTACATATACAGAGTATTGCTTTCTTCTGCGTCTTCTTCTCCGTTTCCTGGGTGCCAGAAGTTTTTGATTCCATTGGGCAACATTTTGCGCAAATTTGAGCCAACTGCGATAAATCCTCTTACCTAATGATCTTTTCTTTCTACGTCTTCTACGCTTTTTTGGATTCAACAGCAAGACAAAAATGTTTCTGATTTCTGAGAAAGAGGGTACTTGAGGCTGGCTTTTGCGTCTTCTTTTTTTGATCCTTCTCTTTCTTCTTGGTTGCTCTTTCCCTGCTGTTTTTTTCGGGAACATGAAAGTTAAGAGTCGGCGTTTTATTCTTCTTAACCATCTAAATTTTTTTTTTCTTCTCTGTTTCTCGGTCATACTTGAATTGGTCTGTGGTTTCTCCAAGTATCTTCTAAGAGCAAGAAAATGTCAGATCGAATTAGCTAGATTATCAGTAATTTCACTCAGTAATTTTCAGAAGATACTGATTTTTCTGTGGTAGAATCCACAAGAATTTATCTTAGTAATATTACTGTGGAATTAAAGTACGCTCTAGTACATGAATGGCTCACTCCCAAAGCTAAGGGAGGATCAGAATTAGTAGTCCAAGAAATTCTGAAATACATTGATGCGGAACTTTATGCCCTAATTGACTTTCAATCAACAAACCCTGACAGTTATCTCTACAAACGAACCATCGGTACTACCTTTTTACAACACTTCCCTTTGGCTCGTAATGGGGTACAGAAATATTTACCTTTACTTCCTATAGCGATCGAACAATTAGATTTAAGACCATACGATGTGATTCTCTCTTCTTCCCATGCAGTAGCTAAAGGAATTCTCACCAGTCCCCACCAATTGCATATTTGCTATTGTCATACTCCAATGCGTTATGCTTGGGACTTGACTTGGGATTATTTAGAAGGAGATCGCAAAGGCCAAGGAATTAGTGGTATTGTGACAAGATATATTTTGCATCGTCTTCGGCAATGGGATGTTACCTCCGCTAATCGGGTAGACTACTTTATTGCTAATTCTCATCATACCGCTCGTCGTATTTGGCGTTGTTACCGCCGAGAAGCCAAAGTTATTTATCCTCCTGTAAATATAGATCGCTTTCAAAAACTCACCATTCAGCGATCGCAAAAAAGTGACTTCTATCTAACTGTTTGTCGTTTAGTCAGCTACAAAAAAATCGCTCTGATAGTCCAAGCATTCAATAAATTACAAAAACCCTTGATAGTCATTGGTGAAGGCTCTCAAATCAAGCAAATTCGAGCTTTAGCTCAATCTAATGTGCGTATTTTAGGTTGGCAACCCCATAGTGTAGTAGAAGAATATATGGCAAAAGCTAAAGCTTTCGTTTATGCTGCTTGTGAAGATTTTGGTATTGCCCTAGTAGAAGCACAAGCTTGTGGGACACCAGTAATTGCTTATCAACAAGGAGGTGCCAGCGAAACCGTTCGAGACATTCGAGACTGTACTCAAACAGGTACAGGTTTATTGTTTGCCGAACAAACAGTAAATGCGATCGTCGAAGCGGTAGAAACATTTGAAAAATATCAAAGTCAAATTAGTATGGAACAATGTTACTTGCAAGCAAGTAAATTTAGCCCGACAATCTTTAAAAAGTCCTATCTGGAATTTATTGACCAATGCGGTCAAGAATTTTCCTTGAAATTGAAATTCAAGAGCAAACAACTATCTCAAACTCAGCAAATCTAAAAACTGTCTTTGAGAAAGCTGGGATCGCTCTTCCCAGATTATACAATCTGGATTATGTGGTGTGTGTGATGTGTAAGGAGTAAGATGACTGCTACTAACAGCCAACCTCGCTCCGTCAAGTTATTACCTGGGTTTTTTAAAAAAGGCAAACCACCTTTAACAAAAACGAAAAAATCTCAAAGTTTATCTTTAGTAGTAGCTCTCGACGGTGATATTGCGAAACGTTTGTTTGATATTTTGTTTTCACTATTTGTTTTAATTTTCTTTTCCCCTCTTTATCTAATTTTGGCAATTTTGATTGCAATTAGCTCTCCTGGTCCAATATTTTACGTTCAACAAAGAGTTGGTAAAGATTTTCAGCCTTTTAACTGTATTAAGTTTCGCACTATGGTAGATAAAGCCGATGAAATGCTAGAAACTATCATCGCCGAATCTCCCCAGATGCAAACAGAATTTGATGATAACTTCAAACTAAAACGAGATCCTCGAATTACTAGGATAGGTCATTTTCTACGCTTAACCAGTCTAGATGAATTTCCGCAATTCTGGAATGTTCTGAAAGGAGATATGAGCGTTGTTGGACCTCGTCCTTTAGTTCCTGAAGAACTATACAAGTATGGTCGCCGAATCAATACCGTACTCACTATCAAACCTGGAATTACAGGATTATGGCAAGTGTCTGGTAGAAATGATATACCCTATCCTAAAAGAGTTCAAATTGACGTTTATTACGCTACCAGTCGCAACTGGTTGTTAGATATTTGGGTGATTTTTAAAACCATTGGTGTAGTAATTTCACCTAATAACAATGGTGCTTACTAAATTGTTCTTCGTAAATTTGAGGTGAACGATCTCGACTCTTCATTAAATCTTGATGTTTTGAGCATCAACGATCCGTCAAAATTTGAGTTATTTTAGGAAAGATCGGATCGCCTTAATCCAGAAGAATACCCAACACCTAAGTATTTTAGTATTAACTATCAAGATACTTGAGTAACGGGGTATCGTTGAAATCTGGAATTCCGCTCACAAAGGCGATCGCCAAAGTTCAACATTATTGGGAAAAGCTGACTATGACTGAATCCAAAAGGGCTTTAATCACAGGTATTACAGGTCAAGATGGTTCTTATTTAAGTGAATTACTTTTAGAAAAAGGTTACGAAGTTCATGGCATTATTCGCCGAACTTCTACTTTTAATACTGACAGAATCGATCATATGTATGTCGATCCCCATAGTCCCCAAGCAAAACTGTTTCTGCACTATGGAGACTTAACTGATGGCACAACCCTGCGACG
The DNA here is from genome assembly GCF_900659865.1 of Hyella patelloides LEGE 07179. Lineage (GTDB taxonomy): Bacteria > Cyanobacteriota > Cyanobacteriia > Cyanobacteriales > Xenococcaceae > Hyella > Hyella patelloides. The sequence continues at coordinate 29,229 of NZ_LR213781.1, read as the reverse complement.
GATTTTGGAAGAAGTTAAGCCAGTAGAAATTTACAACTTAGGAGCGCAATCTCACGTCAGAGTAAGTTTTGACTCTCCCGAATATACAGTAGATGCAGTAGGCATGGGAGTCTTGCGTTTACTTGAAGCGATTCGTGATTACCAAAAAAGAACAGGGATTGAAGTTCGTTTTTATCAAGCAGGTTCTTCCGAAATGTTTGGTAAAGTGCAAGATGTACCCCAAAGTGAAACCACTCCTTTTTATCCTCGTAGTCCTTACGCCTGCGCTAAAGTTTACGGACACTGGCAAACAATCAATTATCGGGAATCTTACGATCTGTTCGCTTGTAATGGCATTCTCTTTAACCATGAATCTCCCCGTCGTGGAGAAACCTTTGTCACCCGTAAAATTACTAGAGCCGTAGCTAGAATTGTCGCAGGAACACAGAAAGACCTTTATTTGGGTAATCTTGACTCGAAAAGAGATTGGGGTTATGCCAAAGACTATGTTAGAGCAATGTGGCTCATGCTACAACAGGATAATCCCGATGATTATGTAGTTGCTACAGGAGAAACTCATTCAATTAAAGAATTTCTTGATGTGGCATTTAATTACGTCAATCTCGACTGGAATGACTATGTAAAATTCGATCCCCGCTATTTACGCCCAGCCGAAGTAGATTTACTCATTGGCGATCCTGCAAAAGCTAAAAAACAACTCAACTGGGAACCTTCTGTTACCTTTGAAGGATTGGTAAAACTGATGGTAGATGCTGATTTGGCAGCTATCGGTGAACCTACTCCCAATGGTGATAATACCTCAACAATTGACGACCGAGTAAGAGAAAGAACCAATTTGGCATTGACTGTAGACTGAGCTAGGATATGATCTCTTTTGTATCAAAGCTGAAAATATAACTAATCAAAGGATTCAACTATCATGCTAAGTCTAGGGGATAAGCAAATTCTGGTCACTGGTGGCGCAGGATTTCTGGGTAAGCAAGTAGTAGAGCAACTTATTCAGGCTGGAGCGAATCCCGACAACATTAACATCCCACGATCTCGCGTATGTGACCTGCGGGACTTACATAGTTGTACCGAAGCCGTTAAAAATCAAGACGTCATCATTCATTTGGCTGCCCATGTCGGAGGCATTGGACTCAATCGGGAAAAACCAGCCGAACTGTTTTATGACAACCTGATGATGGGGGCGCAACTAATCCATGCTGCCCATCAAGCAGGAGTTTCTAAATTTGTGTGCGTGGGTACAATTTGTGCCTATCCTAAATTTACTCCTGTACCCTTTAAAGAAGATGATTTATGGGCAGGATACCCCGAAGAAACCAATGCTCCCTATGGGATTGCCAAAAAAGCTTTATTGGTGCAGTTACAGTCTTACCGTCTGCAATATGGGTTTGATGGTATTTATCTTTTGCCAGTCAACCTATATGGTCCTGAAGATAATTTTAATCCTGAAAGCTCTCACGTGATTCCCGCTTTAATTCGCAAAGTTCATGAAGCCCAGCAAAGAGGAGACCGAACTTTACCTGTATGGGGCGATGGTAGCCCTACCAGAGAGTTTCTCTACTCTACTGATGCAGCCAGAGGTATTGTCATGGCAACTCAGAAATACGAAGAATCAGAGCCAGTTAATTTAGGAACTAATTACGAAATTTCTATTCGCGATTTAGTAGAATTAATTTGCGAACTGATGGAATTTAAAGGAGAAATTGTCTGGGAAACTGATAAACCCAATGGTCAGCCCCGTCGTTGTCTGGACACATCTCGCGCCACAGAGAAATTTGGTTTTATTGCAGAAACAGAATTTCGCCAAGGCTTGAAGAATACTATTGATTGGTATCGCAATCATGGTTCTTAATTGTCATTACAAAGGCAACGAAGAAAGTGCTTTCAATAAGGGTAGGGCTAGGTGTTTCCTCAAAATGCTTTGGTCTCCCATAAAAATCGCCAAAGGAGAATCGGCACACACTTACTAATTTTTGATACCATAGGAGGAGGAAAGTAAGTAGCTGATTTTACTTACCACCTACCTTTAGCATCTAAAACAGATAGAGAGTGGGTTTGACCCGCTTTTTTTATTGCCTAAGTTTAGTTCTTCATTACAACCAATTACTGACAATTACTGAAGTTAAGGTTAAGCAATTTAATTGCGATCGCACTATTGATTTAGTTGTTGCGAAACTTAATAATTTTAGAACTCCTATTCGTAACTTATTCAAGTATATGACCCATCCTCTTATTCCTCAAATAGTTGATTTGGCATCTCCCATAGCCGAGAAGCTGAATTTAGAATTAGTTGATGTGGTGTTTCAGACCAACAAAAATCCCCCAGTCCTGAGAATAGACGTTCGTAACTTGCTACAAGATACGGGTCTAGAAGATTGCGAGCAAATGAGTCGTGACTTAGAAACTCAATTAGATGCCACAGGAGTTATCCCTAGTGCTTATGTTTTGGAAGTATCGAGTCCTGGGATTTCTCATACTTTGACCAGCGATCGAGAATTTATCTCTTTTAAAGGGTTTGCCGTGATTGTCAAAACTGCTGAACCCTACAAAAAGCGAACTCAATGGGAAGGAACATTGCAGGGTAGAGATGAAAATGCCGTCTATATCCATCAAAAAGGCAAAAAAACCGCTATTCCCAGAAATTTAGTCAAGATAGTACAGTTTGATGACCAGAGCTAAATCCTTGAATAGCTTACAAATTAAACCTTAATATATTTTTACTGGTAACAAAATTTTTATTCGGAGAGCAGATTTATGACTATAGTTAGTCTTCCTGGTTTAGGGAGTATGATCGAACAGATTAGCCAACAGTATAATTTATCCACTGAAGATGTGGAAGAAGCTCTCAAAGAAGCTTTAATCAAAGGTTACGAGCGTTTTCGTCGGACAAGAGAAACCAATCGTTATAAGTATAATGAAGAGCATTTTGAAGACTTTATGATTCATCTGGATACAGAAGAAGAGGGTTTTCAAGTCATTACTACTAAAACTATTGTGGATCTGCCCAAAGAAGAAATTCTCGATCCCGATCGCGAAATCGCCTTTGAAGATATTCGCGAGTCAGCAGAAGACTTGCAAATTACAGTGGGGGATACCGTTACAGTAGATGTAACTCCAGAACAAAGCGACTTTGGACGCATGGCAGCTATTCAAACCAAACAAGTGCTATTGCAAAAACTTCGCGATCGCCAGAGAACTCTGATTCAAGAAGAATTTAAAGACCTTGAAGGCACAGTTTTACAAGCTAAAGTCTTGAGATTTGAAAGACAATCGGCGATCGTAGCAGTGAGTAGTGGCGTCGGACAACCAGAAGTAGAAGCCGAGTTACCCAAGCGGGAACAACTACCCAATGATACCTATCGCTCCAATACCACATTTAAAGTGTATTTGAAGAAAGTACGGGAAACTCCCCATAGAGGTCCTCAACTGATAGTATCTCGTTCTGCTGCGGGTTTAGTTGTCGAATTGTTTAGCAATGAAGTTCCTGAAATTGAAGAAGAAATTGTTCGTATTGTCGCAGTAGCTAGAGAAGCAAATCCCCCATCCCGTTATGTGGGAGTCAGAACCAAAATTGCTGTAGATACCACAGAGCGAGATGTCGATCCTGTAGGTGCTTGTATTGGGGCTAGAGGTTCGCGGATTCGAGAAGTAGTCAACGAACTAAAGGGTGAAAAAATAGATGTTATTCGTTGGTCGCCCGACCCTGCTGCCTACATCGCTAATTCCCTTAGTCCAGCCAGAGTAGATAAAGTATTATTAGTAGATACAACAGAAGAAAAACAATCTTTGGTCTTAGTGGCTCAAGATCAGCTAAGTTTAGCGATCGGGAAAGAAGGACAAAATGTTCGTTTGGCAGCCCGTCTTACAGGTTGGAAAATCGATATTAAAGATATTGCTCTTTATGAAGAAGGCGCAGAAGAACAGCTAATTAAAAGTAAAACCACAGAAGAAGATACTTCAGATATTGTTAGTACTGAAATCATAGCAGAAGAGGAGGAAACGACAGAAACCAGAGAACCCATAGAAAACACAGAAATTAAAGAACCTCAAACCAATTTAGTTGCGGATAATTCTCCAGCAGAAACCGAAGAAAAACCTGTGGAAGAAGAAGCACCTATGTAATAGGTAAACTATACTCTGCCTTTATTACGACAAAGCTTACGTTAACTTTGTTAAACATAAATCGGCAAGGAAGCGACCAGATTGCCATCAAGCTCAATTTTTCTGATTCGATCAACTCTGAAAAAAGGCAATGAAAAAAAACTACCGACGCTGTGTAAGCTGCCGTCACGTAGCGTCCAAAGAATATTTTTGGCGAATTGTCAGAACTTATCCCGATCGCAAAATTCAGTTGGATCGAGGAATGGGTCGATCTGCTTATCTCTGTCCTCAGATTGATTGCTTAGTAAAAGCTAAACAAAAAAAGCGTCTGCAAAAAACCCTAAAAACAGCAGTTTCTGAGCAAATATATCAAGTATTGGAAAATCGTCTCATTACACAGCCGAAATAACTCATAATTAAGACAATAGTGAGATTGAGACATTTTGTTCGCAAAAAACCAAAAATTCAAAAAACACCGTGAGATTTTTCTCTAAAATAGAAAACTAGGAGGCAAAAATCAAAAATCAAACATAACTAGCACTTTCTCTATCACCAACAGACTATACTCAATGGTTGATAACCACCATTACTGTAGTAACAATTATGAGAAGCGAAAACAAAGCAAAAAAAACCCGAAAAACAAACACCTTATAGTAGTATCGGCATTAGGGGGAATAGTGGATGAACAACGGCAAAATTAGAATTTACGAATTATCAAAAGAGCTTAATTTGGAAAATAAAGATATTAAAGACATTTGCGAACAACTCAATATCGCAGTAAAAAGTCATAGTAGTACCATTACTGATTCTCAAGCAGAAAGAGTCAGAGCTATTGCAGTGAAATATACTCCTGAAACAGCAGCGAAAAATAGCGTTAAACATCAGAACAATTCTCGAAACAAAGGAAAGAGAAAACCACAAATTTTAGCGATTCATCACAGAAATAATTCACCCGAAGCTAAAAAGAAAATTCAAACCGAAGCAAATTCTACTCCTACCCTAGCAGGGCCACCCAAATTGCCAACTCAAACTCCTTCTGCTCCACCGAAAAAAACTTCTGTGTCACCAAAAGCTCAATTGGCAGCACCACCAAAGGTAACTGCAAAAACGTCGTCTTCTCAAAGCATCTCTGCTGATTCTTCTGCTCCCGAATCTTCTAGTTCAGAAAAAGCTGTCGCAGAAACAAAACAACTGGTTGCTCCTCCTCCCCGACCTCAATTAAGCAAACCTGCTGCCAAATCTAATAAAGTTTTACAACTTAGCAAGAAGCCAGCAAAAGTAGAAAATAGAAGTAAATCAACAGAAACTACATCTCAAGAAGGAAAATCTCCCGACAAAGGTAATTTTGCTGCTCCGAAAAAGCCAAAAACTTTGGCTGCGCCTCCATTACCAAAGCTACAAAAACCACCAAAAATTCAAAATTCTGAACCAGAACAAGAAGTCTTACCTGACGATCAAGAAGATGCCGCAATTTTAGACAACGACGAGATCGATCTAGATGTCAGTAAAAGAAAACCCAAAAAAGAAAAACTCAAACGTCCTAATCCTCCTCGAAAAGTAAAAGCAAAAACTTGGGAAGATGGAGATGAAGATACCTTAGAACAAAAAAATAAAGCTGGCACCAAAGGGAAACGTCGTCCCAAACCAATTGTGGATGATGATGACGATGAATTTGATACCGCCTTTGAAACAGCTGCAACATCTACTGCGATTAGTTTATCTATTGCTCGTCCACCAAAACCACAAGCTTTACAAACACAAAAACCAGCAGCAGCTACCGCCAAGAAAAAACCCAAAAAATCCTCACCTAGAGCAGAAAAAACTTCTAAAGCAGAGCGTCGTAATCGCCAAGTAGAAGAAACTACTCCAGAGATGATTGAATTAACTGGTAGCCTAACGGTTAGAGAACTCTCAGATTTATTAAATACCCCAGAAACAGATATTATTCGTAGTCTATTCTTTAAAGGCATTGCAGTTAATATTACCCAAACTCTCGATCTTGATACGGCTCGTCTTGTAGCAGAAGAACTTGGTGTAGCAGTGGATACTCCTGAAGCGAAATCCGCAGCAACCAAAGAAACTGAAATGCTTAACGAAGAGGACTTAGACAATTTAGTATTACGTCCTCCTGTAGTTACTATTATGGGTCACGTAGACCACGGAAAAACTACTTTGCTAGACTCTATCAGAAAAAGTAAGGTTGCTCAAGGAGAAGCTGGAGGGATCACCCAACATATCGGTGCTTATCATGTAGATATTGAACACGAAGGCAAAGAACAGCAAATTGTCTTCTTAGATACTCCTGGTCACGAAGCATTTACCGCTATGCGTGCTAGAGGTACTAGAGTTACCGATATTGCGGTCTTGGTAGTGGCAGCAGATGATGGGGTACAACCCCAAACTAAAGAAGCTATTAGCCACGCTAAAGCAGCAGAAGTACCTTTAATTGTGGCAATCAATAAGGTAGATAAACCAGAAGCTAATCCCGATCGCATCAAGCAAGAATTAACTGAACAGGGTCTAGTTCCTGAAGATTGGGGTGGAGATACCACAATGGTTCCTGTAAGTGCTTTAAAAGGGGAAAATCTTGATGAATTGCTAGAGATGATTGTTCTCGTGTCTGAAATCGAAGAACTTTCTGCCAACCCCAACCGTACCGCGAAAGGAACGGTTATTGAAGCTCACTTAGACCGCACTAGAGGACCTGTAGCAACTTTACTAGTCCAAAATGGTACTTTACGAGTTGGTGACAGCATTGTTGCTGGTTCTGTATTTGGTAAAATTCGCGCCATGGTCGACGATCGCGGGCATAAAGTTGAAGCAGCTAGTCCTTCTTTTGCAGTGGAGATCTTGGGTCTTGGTGAAGTACCTGAAGCGGGAGACGAGTTTGATGTTTACCTCAGTGAAAAAGAAGCTCGTGCAGTAGCCGATGCCAATGCTGAAATACAAAGAGATTCTCGTCTGCAACAGGCGATGTCTTCTCGCCGAGTTAGTTTGAGTACTCTTTCGGCTCAGGCTCAAGAAGGAGAACTCAAAGAGTTAAACTTAATTCTCAAAGCGGATGTTCAAGGCTCAGTAGAAGCAATTTTAGGCTCTCTACAACAATTACCTCAAAATGAAGTCCAAATTAGAGTCTTACTCGCTTCTCCTGGGGAAGTTACAGAAACAGATGTCGATTTAGCTGCTGCTAGTGGTGCGGTTATTATCGGGTTTAACACTACTTTGGCTAGTGGTTCTCGTCAGGCTGCGGACAACGAAGGAGTAGATATTCGTCAGTACAACATTATCTACAAACTCCTTGATGATATTCAAGGTGCAATGGAAGGTTTACTCGATCCTGAAGAAGTGGAAGAAGCTCTCGGTCAGGTAGAAGTAAGAGCCGTCTTTAATGTGGGTCGTGGTGCTGTTGCTGGTTGTTATGTCCAGTCTGGTAAGGTCATTCGTAATTGCCAAATGAGAGTTCGTCGTGGCAATAAAGTAATTTATGAAGGTAATTTAGACTCTCTCAAACGGATGAAAGAAGATTCTAGAGAAGTCAGTGCTGGTTATGAATGCGGTATTGGCTCTGCTAAATTTAATGATTGGCAAGAAGGTGACATTATCGAAGCCTACGAAATGGTCTTCAAGCGTCGCACTTTAGCTACTAAGTAAACATTATTAAATCGGTAAGATTCTTTCTTCAAGATTAATAGTGTAGGGCAAATCTTTTGTCCTACACTTTTTTTAGGGAATAATCGAGATTTTCGACCCGTTCTTGGAAGTTGTGTAATTACCACTACAACGTAATCTGGTAGTTAAGCTATCTTAAAAGTATGAGGATCACAAAAAAATTAAGTAAAGTAAATATGACAAATTCAACTATAGCTAAAGATGAAAGCCAAGATCGAGCCATCTGGCTCAATTTACGTCAAGCGATCGCAAAAAGCTCTGGTTTCCAGCGTTGGCAAAAAGAACAAAACCTGGAGTCGGTCACTAATCTAGATTTAACTGTACGTCGTTATTTAGAAGAAACTTTAGAAACTTTGGCTTACTAGAGCAACAAATAGCAAAAACTTTGGCTATAGATAAATACTATGAAGAGAGTAAAAAGTAAAGATACAGTACTAGCACTTAAGTATCTTGATTTCTACTCTCATTGTTTTGGGTTTTTCAACTTTATTTGTCAAAATCGATAAATTTCTGACGTTAAAAAGATATCAATTTGAAAAAATAGTTTAGCACACCTGTTGAAGGGCGTTTTGCGACGCGGAGCTAGTCCTTTAGGGCAAAACACCCCTACAAGTGTTATTTACGGTATTTTTGTGGCTAATCGATCTTGCAGAATTTTACTAACCGATTAATTCCATCGCTCTGTTAACGAAATTTTTGGCGGTAATTCCATTAAATTCCATGATTTGACCAGCACTATTGCCAGTTTCGCCACGCTTCCAAGCAAAGGTATCTCGCTTGCTATTGCTACGTAACATCATGGGTTCTAACATCGCGCTAGAGCCACCAGTTACCCCAATTAAAGCATCACCATCAAAGATATCCGCAAACTCATCATCGCTGAGGAATTTACCATCTTTTTCTGCACAAGTATCCCAAGCAACATCAGAGGGACGATAGAGACGACGAGGGTTCATTACAGAGACAATTTTAGAGCCAATTCCTTGAGATTTTAGGGTTTCTGCTGCCTCAAAAGTAGGAATTAAAGTCATATCACCGATAACAGCAAAGACAACTTGTTTGTCTCCAGGGGTTTCTTGTAAAACTACTGCGCCTTTTGCTAAACCTTCTCTGGTTTGCTCGAAAGTGGTACGGATAGGTAGAGGAGATTTACTAGCAGTAATAGTAACGCCTTTATTTTTAGTTCCTAATGCCCATTCATAACAAACTTGAATACTATTAGCATCGCAGGGAAAGAGGGGGAAAATATTACCGTTACGCATCATTCCTGCAAAGTAGTTTTCAATTTCGGGACGTTGATGTGTCCAGCCGTTACGTCCTTGTTCTAATGCTCCTGCGGTGAAGAGAGTTATAGTAGAAGGAGTAGAACGGCGTAATTCTGCCATTGCTTGAGTAACAGTTTGCCAGATTGGTAAACCATTGATTGCAAATGATTCGTAAGAACACCACAAACTACGCGCCCCAAATAAAGCCTGTGCTGCTGCTAAACCCGAACAAGCATCTTCGCTAAGGGGTTCGTATACTTGTCCTTGTGGTTGTTGGTAGTAGGTAGCATCAGTGGTGGGGTGCAGAATTTTTAAAGCGATATTGATGTTGTTGACTCCCGATGCAGCATTCCCATCAGCATTAGCAACTATAAAGTTAGAATCTTGTTTTCCTACGTAAGCAACCATTTCACCCATTGCGGTAGTCGCAACTTTTTTCTCTCCTCCTACTTTGTATTCCTCTAGGGGAATTTTGCCTAAGTCTGGTAGAGGTAATTCTTTTTCGGTAACTGCGGTATCTGCTGCTGCACCACCGTTGGCGCGAGTATAATTGGTTCTGACCAAATCCCAAGCTTCGGGGGTTAAGGCTCTTTCTTTCAGTGCCGAAGCAATATAATCTTTTTCTACGGTATCTCCTGGATAGAGGTTGTGGGATTGAGAACCCCGTTTATGGACTCCTGCGCCTTTAAGTTGTTTAACGATTAAGACTGTTAGCTTACCACCTAATGCGGATTTAGCAGCTTTATCAGTTGCTTCTAATAATGCTTGGGTAAACTTCATTCGAGCTTCAAAAGAGAATTTAGTACTATCTACATATTGTCCTTCTTGGTTGCTGTCGTCGTAGTCTTTAGCATTGACTAATATAACTTCTGCAAACCCATTACCCTTCCAGTAAGCTGTCATCTCTTCGTTGGTTTTAGTGGACACCATACTGTGGTGTTCTTGAGAGTAGCCATTCCACACTAGGATAGGTAAGAAGTTAGTCACATTAGGATAGGCAGTATTGAAGTGACCAAAACTACTCATGATGTAGGGTTCACCTAAACCACCATCCCCGATAGTTACAGGAAAGAGTACCCCAGGATGAAGTTTAGCACCTGCCATTGCAAAGTGTTGTCCCTGTCCCAATGGCCCTGCGGGACTAAGTAAACCTGGAATTTGACCAGAAAGATGTCCTAATAGTCCATGCATTTCTCTAAAGCGATCGCGCATATTTTGCACGTTTTTAATTTCCATCGCTTCTAGAGAACCATCCAAGAATACATTACTATAAAATCCTGGTGCGTGATGTCCGACTTCGGTAACAATATTTTTATAACCCAGCATCACTAAAGAGGCGATACCATCGGCAATACTAGCAAAACCTCCTGGATGTCCTGACTGTTTACTTGCAGTGATTTGTAATGTCAGATAACGTAAGGCATCCGCAGCTAAGATTGTTTGATAAACTGCATTTTTGTCTGTAGGGGACGATATTGCTTTATCTCCTTCTGCAATGGCTGGTTTTTGTCCATATTCAGCAAAATTAGGCAATTTATCGGCAAAATAATCGATTCCTTGACAAAATTCAGGAACATTAGTGCTAACAGTCATATATATAGATGCCTCAATTCAATAATTGCAATAGTTAAGATAATCTTACAATCTTCTGTGGTTTAAAAACGATTGATCTATCTATGGTTGTTATTAAAAGATTTTATTGTTAGTTAAAAGTATGTATTATGAGTAATGATTTTAAAAGTATAAAAGTAGAAAATTTATATCGATTACAAGAAGATATTGAAAATTTTATTTTGAGAAATCAAAAGCAATTTAATTCTTTAGCTTATCTAAAAAATTAATTATAGATATAATACAAGCTTTATTCAATGCATATACTATAATTTGCTTTCTTGTTTTTTCAATCTCATATAGTTCTTCGCTATATTCTCTGAAGTTATTAGGGCATTTTTCTCAAAAACCAGAACCAATAAGTATGACATCTACTATTACCGATGCCTTACTAAGTTTATTTTTATTATCTACTTCTTATTCTATTACATTTGCGCTAATAAGTATAATTTCAGCACCGCTATACTATAAAGATAAATCATCAAATAGAACTATTAAAAATAATAAAGAAGCATCTAATTTATATAAATATCTTAATCCAAAAAGCAATCAAAAATCTGTAACCATTAATGAATTTGCTCTTTATTTGGATGAACAATATAATTTACTAGAATTAAAATTTCAAGAAGAAGATTTAAAAAAAGATATAGAAGAGCATGAATCTTCGCGAAATATAGCAATCATTCCTTTATCTATTTTATTGTTCTTGTTATTTTTATGGTATTTTCAATTCATTTTAGGTATGTCAACCAAAGATATAATAGATAATTTTCCTGATTATTTCGGAATAGGTTTTAGTGTCTTATGTACTACCATTGTCAATTTTGCTCTCAAATTGGCTTTATTCAATAGTGTAAAATTCAAAAAACAAGCTTTATCTGCTATAAGAAAAGCTCAAACATTGATTACAGAGACTTAAAATGAAATTAACTAGAAGCTTTGTATATATATGATTTTAGTAAGGTGGGCAATGCCCACCCTACATTGTTCGATCAATACCTTAAAAAAGCGATCGCACCTTACTCAAATCACTTACAATAACGATCGAAATCACAAGTAATTAAAACATATCAAACTAAACTTTAGAGTAAATTATCTACTTTCTATAATAATGTTTACTTTAAAGTCTATAGTAACTTCAGCCATTGTAATTGGTAGTGTTTTAATTCCACAAGCTACAATGGCTTATCCTAAAGCACCAAGAACTTTAGAACTTCAGTTTTTAGAAGCTTCTTTTGAGAATTTTTATGGTGCAGTTACTCCCGATGTCGCCCAATATTTGGAAGAACAATATAGTATCAAATCTCCAAGTACTGAACTAATGCTTACTGGAGGTTACACTATCTGTGATGGTATTAAAATGGCAAATAATGAAGGTATAAGTAGTCAAACTCTAATTGACCAAGAAATTACTAATATTGCTCAAGTATCTAATAGTATACTTGAGCAGCAAGGACAATCATTAACAGAAGATCAAATAGTAATGATTTATAACACTGCTAAAGATTATCTTTGCCCTGAATTAAATTAACTGTTAACCATCAACAATTGTACAGACTTTATGAAAAAACGTCTCTAGCTTTGAGATAATCTTTTAACTGCTGCGCCTCCTAAAAGCCGATCGCTTTCTTGTAAGAGATCGGTTATTTTATCTTTATGGGGGCTATTTTTTAAACAGTCTTTTAGATTATACTGATTAACATTTTTCGCTGTTGCGCCAGGAAACCAATGTCCACCACTTTCCAATAGGTTATAGCGTCCTTGACTATATTCGGTCATATCGTAAGCAAGAGCCAGATTTCGTAGCCATAGAATAACAGGAATATTGATGTTACCAGGAGTTTTTTGATAGCTGGGTAAACCTTCACGCCAAGTTTTGAACCAATTTTCTCCCAGAGTAGCGATCGCAGCCTGTTCTAAACGTTCTATAATTGGGGGTAATATTTCCTCTGCTTTGTCTAACAAGGGTAATACCTTGAGATGCTCATCAAAGTCTGATGGTTTAGCAGCACCTAAACTGAGAGTATGGACTTGGGGATGGGATAAACAAAACAAATCGTTAAACACCATCGGACTGAGAGGCTGACATAAATCTACCAGCTTTTGCGGGGGTTCATATAATTTTCCTCCTTTGTCAGAAGGGCTAATAATAAACACTCCCATATCTTGTTTTGTAGCTGCTTCGATAGCTGACCAATTTTCTTGATTGATATAGTACCAATGGAGATTTACGTAGTCGAATTCTCCAGTATTGATAGCTTTAGTAATAATTTCCGTTGAACCGTGGGTAGAAAAACCAATAAAGCGTACTTTTCCTTCTTTTTGTAACTTTCTCGCTTCATCCAAGCAACCGCCAGGTCTGATAGTATTGTGTAGCGTTTCTTCATTATTAATGCCGTGAATACCCAGTAAATCAATGTACTCCAAACCAAGAAATTGAAAAGACTGTTTAAACTGACGGCGAAATTCCTTCGGGTCTGGTTTGGGTGCTATCTTAGTTTGGAAGATCAGTTTTTCTCTAGGTATAGTGGGTAAAATTTTACCCAATTGCATCTCCGAACTACCATAACCCCTTGCTGTTTCAATATGGTTAATACCCAATTCTAAAGAACGTAAAATTGTGGCTTCTAAATTCCGTTGATTAGCTTCAGGGATTTGCGATGGTGGTACATCTTGCCACTTATATTGATACCTCATTCCTCCGCAGGAAAACACAGGCATTTGTAATTCAGTGCGACCAAACCGCCGATATTGCATAATCAAAGCTTAATTATTTATTATTTCACGTTACTATACAAATTATTATGTAACGTTTGGTTAAATTCGGACAACGTGAATTTTATAGCACTATGTTATACAGAGTCATACAGATTGTAATCTTGCTTTTAGAAACAAGTTTTTAATTTAAAGCTAAATATTCCTTAATTTATATTTCGCAACAAATGTCATAAACTGCGAAGTAGTATTAAAAAAACTACAGACAGATGCAAGAACGAATATATACTAATTATCGCTTGCTGTTACCTACGGAAGAGATCTTAGGCACGATCGCAACTTATAATGGCATCATAACCGATATTCAACCAGGAATCGTATCTAGGGGGCAAGATGGCGAAGGTAATTATCTTTTGCCAGGATTAATCGAACTTCACACTGACAACCTGGAAAAATGTTTCTCTCCTCGTCCTGGGGTAAGATGGAATCTCGATGCAGCAGCAGTTAATCATGACCGCGATTTAATAAGTTCTGGTATTACTACAGTCTGTGATGCGATCTCAATTGGAGATGTTACTCCAAAAGAAGATTTTTTGCGTTTACACCATTATGCATCGATGATAGATGCGGTTGTGAAAGGACAAGCAGCAGGAAGATTTAGTACAAATCATTTACTACATTTACGTTGCGAATTAGGTTACGAACATCTTTACGATATTGTTGAACCATACTCACAGCATTCTTTATTAGCGTTAATCTCTTTAATGGATCATACTCCTGGTCAACGTCAGTTTGTCGATACAGAGAAATACAAACAATACTATATAGAAAAGCATGGCGTACCAAAATCCAAAATGGAAGAGTTTATCAGTATGCGTTTAGAAAGCCAGCGACAACACGCAGAAGAAAACCGTCAAGCATTAGTGAAGATGTCTCAAGAAAAAGCAATATCTTTAGCCAGTCATGATGATGCCACTATTAATCATATCAGACAAGCGATCGCAGAAGGAGTGATTTTAGCAGAGTTTCCTACTACTATTGATGCTGCTAAAGAAGCCCATAATAATGGTTTACAAGTGCTGATGGGCGCGCCCAACATCGTGTTAGGAGGTTCGCATTCTGGTAATGTTTCGGCGATGGAATTAGTGAAATTAGATTTAGTGGATATTATCTCTTCTGATTATGTACCTAGAAGTTTATTGCAATCAGTATTTATTGTTAGTCAACAAGCTAATAAACCTTTACACGAAGCAATTAAATTAGTTACCCTCAATTCAGCTAAAGCTATTAATTTAGACAGCGAAATTGGTAGTTTAGAAGTAGGCAAAAAAGCTGACTTTATAACCGTACATAATGATGGTGTCGTTCCCAGAATTTTAGAGGTATTTAAAGAAGGTAAAAGAGTAGCTTAAATAATGAATAATGGATGGTGGAGAATCAAATAACAAATTTCTGAGGTTGGATAAGATCATATTTAAACTCAATAACCACAAATAAATCAATAGATATAAGTTAATAATGAACCATGAAACAATCAATAATCAAAAGCAATTCATAATTTATGCTTGTCCAATTGGGGACTTAAATAGCCAGATAGAAGATTATTTAAATAAAACCATTGAATTGTGTGGCAAAAACCAAGCCCATAACTATATGCCTCACTGCACTTTGACAGGATTTTTTACAGACGAATTAAGTTCAGTTTCTTTTTATATTAAAGCCTTAAATAAGGCTTACACTAAAGCAAAAAATAATAATAGAACTCTAGATATAGAAATCAGTAAACTAACTTTTAATAAAAACTGGCATGGTTTAGAATTACAAGCAGAAGGCTTGAAAAAAATAATTACTAACTTTTCTCAAATAGAGAAATCTCCAACTCGCCAAGAAAAAATAAGGTTAAAAGATTGGTTACATCTCAGTTTAGCTTATGGTTTTAATTCCGAAGATGCAGAGAAACTAAAGCATTTAGCCACGGAAATAATTGATATACAAGCTAGTGTAAACTGGGAATTGCGTTTTTACCAAAAAAATCCCAATTGGACATGGAATTGCTTAAAATCTTGGTCAATAGTTTAAATTGTTGTTCTGTTATATTTTCCCTAGTAGTAAAAGTAATTTCAGTTAAATCTGGAGTTTTCCAACATTGATATGTAATTTGAGTTATGTTGATTCTACGATGTGGAATGCCTGCTGAATATAGATTTATTATTTAAACTTACACAAAGTAAGTCTTTGAAAACATATTTTAGCTTTTCTCGATCTTTCTTACCCAGCATAAGAATCATAAATGTGCTGATAAACCTCATTACACTTCCTTTCATACATTTCATCAGAATAAGACTGAGGTAGTCTATCCAACACATCCTTAATTGCCACTTCAACAGAGGCTCTAGTCTGCTGACGCTTACGCCAATCAATTACTAACTTTTCTTGTTTGAGGGTTGCCAATAATTCTTGGGCTATCTGCTTTACTTCTTTTTCTTCCTGCTTGCTGAGATTGATATTGGGTTTGGTTAAGAGGTCAAATATAGCTAACTCTTCTTCGGTTAACTTTTGGGATATGGCTCTTTTCTCTTCTTCGTTTAACTCTTGGGCAAATCCTAGTAACTCAGTAAAGAACCAATCTACATTGCGAGAACCAGAGTTATATTCTTCTATCATCTTCTGGTACTTCTCAAAATAGTTAAGACGGGTTTTGTTGAACTCCACCATTTGCTGTAGCTTACGGTGAACTGTGCCTTTCAGTTTTTCTGCTTCTGTATGTTTGTAGCCAGTTTGGAATTTCTGTTTTAGCTGTTCTAAATCTAACTGGCTTAAATCTACTAGCTGTCTGGGAGTGTCGGGAATGATAAATTCACCCGCTATGATTGATTCGTCTAGTAACTCCTCTACCTCTTCCATTACCTCTGAAATATCCGTCTCTGGTAATTCCTGACGAATCTTAATTGCTAGTTTCTCTAGTAACATCTGAGTCTTAGAAAACTCATTAGCAGTAGTATCTGGCAGGATGGCTTTGTACAGGCGGGTAACATTAGCTGAGAGAGCGAAATAAAGCTTTTTGACTTCCTCTCTAACTACTACAGCTTCTACTGCTTCATCCCATACTTTTGCTCGTTCAAAAGCATCTTGGGTTGTATCCAGTTTGTTTAAATCAATTCCTTTTTGCTTACAGAAGTCTTTAGCTTCGGTGATAGCTTCTCTTAATTCTTGAACTAATACCGTTTTAGGATTAACTGGTGTATCTCCCTCTTCCACACCACCACCAGAAGCCGAACCATAGATAGCTAAGGCTTCCTGTAAGTTACGGAATACGCCGATGTAGTCAACTATTAACCCGTTTACTTTCTCTTTGAAGACTCGGTTAGCCCTAGCTATAGTTTGCATCAGGGTATGATTCTTCATCGGTTTGTCTAAGTACACCGTAGAGCAACTAGGGGCATCAAACCCAGTTATCCACATGGCACAGACAAATACTATTCTTAAAGGGTTATTAGTATCTTTGAACTTCTCATCTAGTCCTGGTGACTCGTTAGCTAATCTATGACGGTGGTGAGTAATATCTAAGCCTTTGTTCTGAAAATCTTCTACCTCATTCTGGGAAGAAGAAATAATTACCGCCATGTCTGTTGATTCTAGATACCGAATTTCCTTTTGTATTTTCTTTAGTCCAAATTCAGTAAATCTAGATACTTGTAATTGTCTTCTGAGTTGGTTTAAATGTTGTTGCCAGTAATGCTGTACTTTGTCGTACATCTTGATTGCGGTAAACCTATCGATAGAAATGACCATTGCTTTACCTTGAAATCCTCTAGCTAAGAAGTGGGTTACTATATCCGCAGCAATTTTATCTAAACGGTCATCTCTAACTATTAGGTTATATTCCCTGCTACATTGACGTTCTAATTTATTCTCTTGTGATTCATCCAGCATGGCATTCTCAATGATGTCCCGTACATTCTCGTTTAGGTCATCGTTAGTAAGCTGTAGTTCGGGAATGCGATTTTCGTACCGTCTGGTGTATATTTCCCCTGATATCCAGAATTGGGAAGCAAGGAAGAAATCGTTATTACTAGGGTTATTCCAGTCAATGACCTTAACTGTTTCTAATACCTCTTCATCATTGGCATCTTGAGAGACGTTTCGCCGAAACGTCTTTACCTTAACTCCATCCTTAAGCAACCTGTATATCTCACGGTTAGCATTTTCTAAACTTAAGGTGCTGCGACTGCGGGTTAATTCTTCTATGGCTAAATCAATTGCTGCTGTTGATAAATCAGGATTTAATCTAGTTAATGCTTTTCTCAACTGGGGTACTAAAACAACCTCTTTTCTGCTGTTTCTGCCTAACGTACTCTTGTCGTCTTGCCATTCGTGGTAACAATTAGCTGTTTTGTTCCACCCTATTTCTTTGAATAGTTCAATTGTACGTAGTTCTAGGGCATCTTCAGAATCAGGATGAGGTTTTTTCATGGAGCGATAATGATTGTGTTGTAGTTATTTATTGGGTTAGAGACGTTCCGTCGGAACGTCTTTACAATTAGGCGCAACGTCTTTACGAATATATTCTAGGATTATTTTTATCTAGTTCCCATTTGGCAGGATTGTTGATTATGTATTGTCGAATTCGAGATAAAGATTCTTCATCTCGAATAATATGGTCGTGAAATCTGGTTTGCCAGCGAAAATCAGTAAATCCCATTTTCCGAATTTGTTTGGTACAGACAGATTTGAATTGACCGATAATTGAACCCAGGGAATTAGGTTTTAATCGCGATTTGTTTTGATTATTGTTGGGGACGTTTTCATTGATGGTAGAGACGTTTCGGCGAAACGTCTCTACGGGTTTGTTGATGATAATGATTCCGTGTAAATGATTTGGCATCACAACCCATTCATCTAATTGAACGTTAGATCGAATCTGTGGTGTTTTCTGCCATTCCTGGGCAATTATGAATCCAATATCGGACAGTTCCATTTTTCCCGCATTTACGTTACCGAAAAAACATTGACGTTTATGGGTACAAATAGTAACGAAATAATACCCATCCGAGGTATAGTCCCAATTTGGACAACGTGCTGATTCGATACGATATTTATTTTTGTATAGGGTCATTGATTAGGAAAAAATAGCTATCTATACATTAGTTTTCCCAATTTGCCAGTTTTTCTAAAGTAGCTGCAAACATTTTATTGCCTACCATTTTTGATTGAGATAGCATTTTTTCGGCTGTTTCAGCCAGAATTAAATCGTCAATTTCTTCTGTACGCCATGCAGCATTAGAGACGTTCCGACGGAATGTCTCCACTCGCCGAAAAATCCCTAGCCTGATATATGTCATCTTTTTCTAAGTAGGGGTAGGCTTTGAGGATTTCTTCTGGGGTATGACCTGAAGCCATTAAACCTACTATCGTTCCTACAGTAACTCGCATTCCTCTAATACAGGGTTTACCACCCATTACTTCGGGATTGAAAGTAATTCTATCTAAATTTGTCATGCTGCTAGTTCTCCTGTATCTATATCTAGGTTTTCTACATCTATTTGTCCTGAAATTAGTTTGGGTAATAGTAAGTCACGGGTTTTGCGGAGGTTGATGTTTTTATTGATAAGATTAAGCATTTGCTCAAATATTGGTGAAACTAAATTACTGAACTCATCTATCAAAGCAACTGGTGGTTCTATAATTTGCAGTCTCTTAAAGGTATCCATAACAATTGAATTAAAGGTTGCTCCAGTAGCAGTTTTTCTCAAATGCTCTACGTAACTTCTAAGCATTAAGAAAACAAAATATTGAGAGATATTTTCTTTTCCTCTTGCTGTTATGAAAATAGTATTTCTGGAATACAATTTACTATTACATTTCTTCAATCCCAACTCTGTAATACTTTTGCCAGTATGAGTAACATAGAAAGAATCAGGCGAGTCTTTAGGAGTGAAAAACGGAATATTTCCATTCCAATACTCTTCTATTTTTGTTTTAGGAGTTCCACCATTTAAAATATCTGCAATATCTGTAAATCCAATAACTTCCCAACCTTCAGGAATTAAACCTAAATCAGACTCAACCATTTTTACCTGTTCGGGACCAGGAAAACGGAATTTAACAAACCACTCTTGATAGAGAGTTTGTGCCATTGATTCTAATATTTTGATGCGTCTGGTGTTGTTTTCGATTAGGTCATCATAGGCTGAGAGTATTGAGGATATTTTATGTTGTGTCAGTAAATGAGGAAGATGAACATCCAAGTTTTTCAAAGTATCAACTGTAATACCTTTAACTGTTGTTCCTGTTCCCAAAAGTTTTATTCTCTCTGATAAAAAAACCATCAACCACAATAAATATTTTTTATCCAAAAGCTTTTCTTGAGGAATTAGAGCTTTTAAATCTTGATTTATGGCAACATCAATACTAGGTATAAAGCAACGTCCTAGACCCATTCTAGTTGAGATAATAACATTCCCTTTTTCTATAAGATTAGATGAACTTTTTTTCAATCCAAGTTCAGTTATTTTATCAACAGTAGAATTTAATTTGTAAACACCATCTGCCATATCTTTGACGCTAGCCCAAGAAATTGACCCATTCCAGTATTCAGGTTTAGATTTTGATGGTGTTCCTCCACCAATAATTTTTTGAAGAACGTCTTTGATTTTAAATTCTTGCCAGTTGTTTGTTCGACTCATCAAGCGTTACTCCTCTAATAACATCGCTACATTCTCAGCAATTCTTTTTTCCAATTCCCTCGCCTCACTATTCAAAATCTCCAACTCTTCATTAAATTCTTCTAACCTTTCAGCAAAATCAAAATCTTCCTCTTCTTTCTCCGCAACCCCTACATATCTTCCAGGGTTCAGACTCCATCCCTGCTCTTTAATCTCATCAACTGTAGCCACATTACATAAACCAGCTACATCTATATATTGACCTTCTGGGAAATTCTCTTTAAGCAAAGGAGAATTATAAACAGTTTCTACTGCTTCCCCTCGGTACAGCCTAACAATATTAGAAATAAACTCAATCTGTTCTGGGGTAAACTCTCGATGCGCTCTATCTATCTGGTTATAAATATGTCTGGCATCAATAAATAAAACCTTATTTTTCCTGATGGTATCGGTTTTACCTTTATCCAAAAACCAGAGAGTACAGGGTAGGGTAACTGTATAGAAGAAGTTAGAACCCACCGCTATCATTACATCGACTACGCCAGCTTCAATGAGCTTTTGTCTGATTTCTAACTCCGAACTTCTGGCATCACTAGCAGAGTTAGCCATAACAAACCCCGCTCTACCTTTATCATTTAAGGCACTGTAGAAAAAATGAATCCAGAGATAGTTAGCATTATCGGCTCTGGGCATTCCAAAATTATCTACCCGTAAATCCCCCTTCATCTTTTCCTTATCCACCTTGCCCACATTGAAGGGTGGATTTGCCATTACAAAGTCAAACTTATTTATTCCCTTGTGAATATCTTCGTAGTAACTATTGCCTTCTCTGATATCTCCAGATAAACCATTAACTGCTAAGTTCATCTTGCAAAGCCGTACAGTCTCGTTTACCTTTTCCTGTCTGTAGATACTTATCTCAGCACTAGGATTCTTCTGATGTCTAGCTACAAAAGAAGCACTTTGAACAAACATACCACCCGAACCACAGGCAGGGTCATAAATACGTCCGTGATAGGGTTCTAGGATTTCTACAATTAATTTA
Organism: Hyella patelloides LEGE 07179; assembly: GCF_900659865.1. Lineage (GTDB taxonomy): Bacteria > Cyanobacteriota > Cyanobacteriia > Cyanobacteriales > Xenococcaceae > Hyella > Hyella patelloides. Next base: position 8,152 of record NZ_LR213781.1, on the reverse strand, counting down.
ACTATAGAAGTGGGGGTGAAAAACTCTCCTCCCTTTTGCCCCTCACTCATGGCAAACTTACCGAGGAAGTATTCATATATTTTCCCGAAAGCATCACCTTCTAAATCTGTATCTATATCTATCTTGTTAAAGCTTTTGAGCAGTTCGACTAATAAGCTGTTCTCAAAGCGATTATAAGTCTGAGGCAGAATATTACTTAATTCCTCATTTTCAGCCTCAATAGCTTTCATTGATTCATTTATCGCTTTCCCTGTATCCTCACTCTCTGGGAGATTAACTAGATAGGAAAAACGAGCTATATCGGGTAAATACATTACCCCTTTGGCTTGATAGTCTGCTTTGGATATTTTGCGTCTTCTGAGACGTTCCGATTTTTGGTGGAGACGTTCCGTCGGAACGTCTGTACGGTTTAATTCCTGTTCTGCTTTGGTAAACCGATAATCAGCGTAGCGCAGGAAAATTAACCCCAATACGGGTACAGAATACTCTGAAGACTTTAGCTTTGAGTTTGCCCTCAACTCATCGGCAGCATCCCATAAACGTTTTTCTAAATCAGTGGTGTTGGCTGGCATAAAGCATTTACTACAATCATCAAGCTTAATGAATTGTATGTCTTATTCAAGCTAATGACATCAGATATTTCAACGAACTTTAGAAATCTGTTATGAACTTATTATCCTCCATTACCGATTTAGGATTTATCTCTGAATAACATCAATAATTAATTTATCTGGTCTTGTTTGACGAAAAATCTTGAGTAATTGAAGCGTTCTATATAAAGCTACAATAAAAAGAAGAAATTTCAACGCTAGTTATGGCTCTAAAATGAGTTGAATAATCTATGGAAGAACAAGAGCTTAAAAAGAAAAGGCTTTTCATGAACCTTTATCAGTCATTAAATTCAATGGAATTTGCCTTTAATACTTTAAAAGAAGTTTGTGAATCGAGGCTATCGATTGCTGATAATTTTGACCTAGATAATCCTGATACTTATTTAGAATTAATTACTCCCATATCTATACATCTAAAATATTTTAAATTAAGTACTAGCAATGTTCGAGATGATTTGAAAAAATATAGAGCTTTCGAGCAATCACAAAATAGTGTTTTGACTGCTAAAGAGAAAGATAATAAATTAATAGAAGAGAAACAGCTTTTAGTTTTAGGGCAAACACAAAATAACCAAGTAACTGCTCAAGAAAAAACTGATAAATCAATAGCAGATAAAAAACCTTTAGTCAGTGAATCTGTTCATAATATTAAAATAGAATCTCTGGAGAAAAGAATATCTAGATTGGAAATAATGATAGGAACTCTTATTGGTTTGCTGATAGGATTTTTCATTATATCTTGGTTAAAGATTTAGCTTTCATTCTCAGTGTTTAAGCTGTTGAAATTCCCAATAATAGGGTCAAACATCACTTTACAAGTTCCAGTAGCTCTATTACGATTTTTACCCACAATAATCTCCATAATGCCTTTATCATTGGTATCTAACTTGTAATATTCATCGCGATAAAGCAGTAACCTTAAATCCATATCTTGCTCAATGTCGAAATAATCTAATTAATTTTGTTGTTATAAGTTTAACTATAAAAGCAAATGATTATATATTGTCAAAAGTATTTGCCTATATTATTAATTATTAATAAAAATAGGTAAGTATAGCAACTATTCTTCAAACTATTGGTATAAAAGGTTATGATGGTATAGCGATCGCATTAGTAAATCGTTAATCTAAAGTATGCCACAATCTAGGATTGAAACAGCAGCTCGTAATGAATATAATCGACTTGCGCCTATTTACGATCGCCGTTGGTATAATTACATTAATAATAGTTTATCTTTTTTGCAAAACTGGGCAGATATTTCCTCAGAAGCATCTATTTTAGATTTAGCTTGTGGTACAGGAGAATTAGCCAAATTATTACTAGCTAAAAATCCCCAACAACACATTACTGGGGTTGATATTTCCGAGAAAATGTTAGAAATAGCAAAAAATAAATTACAGACTTATCCTAATATTAATTTACACAACACTTCGGTAACATCATTACCTTTTACTGATAAATCTTTCGATATAGTTATTTGTGCGAATGCTTTTCACTATTTTGAATTTCCTCAACTAGCATTAACCGAAATAAAAAGAGTTCTTAAGTTAGGTGGAAACGTTATTATTCTTGATTGGTGTCGAGATTATATTTTTTGTAAAATATTAAATAAGTGGTTAAAAATTACCGATTCAGCCCATCAAAAATGCTACACGCAAAAAGAATTAAATCAACTATTAATAGCTAGCGATTTTAAAGTTACCAAAAATAGTAAAGCTCGTTTTGGCACCATTTGGGAATTAATGGCTATTACAGCTTTTTAAAAGTATCTAAGTTAAGTAAGTATAATAACGATGAATGACCTTACTATTGATATTGCGACAAGCAAAGACTTGCCTATTTTGAATTGTTTATACGCAGATATGGATAATAAACAATTAATGTCTGAGGAAAAAATAGCAGAAATTTGGAATGAAATACAGCAATTTACTAACTACTATATATATCTAGCTTATCTTGAAAATAAAGCGATCGGTACTTTTAGTTTATTATTTGTGCCGACTATGATGCATCGAGGCTTTCATAAATCAGCTATTCTTGATTCTGTGGCAATTGCTTCAGCTTATCGGAGTCAGGGTTGGGGAACAAAAATGATTAAAGAAGCTTTAAATCTTAGTACCAATGCTGGTTGTTATAAGGTAACTCTTTCTTCTAACATTACTAGAAAACGCACTCACAATTTCTATAAATATTTAGGTTTTCAGCAACATGGTTGGAGTTTTAGTTATCAGCTTCAGCAAGTTTAATAACATAAATATATCAATATTTATAGTAATCAAAACTTTTCTGCTGTAAAAAAGACAAATATAGCAATTCCCAGAGCTATAAGTTACACCCAATAAACAATCAATGATGAACAATCAACAAAAATCAAGGTATTAATCTACCTCAGTAGAATGAGAAAAGCTATATTATATGCAGGTAAATGATATTTAGAAGTCAATTTTAGGGAACTTTATCATTAAAGACAGTTTTTTTACTTTCTATTTGTTATCTATCATTGCTACCGTGTTTAAACTTAAAAGTATTTACTTAAAACTATTTTTAGCTACTTTATTAACTATTACAGGTATTCATAGTAGTAATAATTATTTTACTTCTCAAGTATCAGCCCAAGAAACAATTCAAAAGAATACCTATAGTAGTGAATTAGTTGCTAAAAAAAGTAAAACTAGCAGAACTAGGAAGAGTGGAGGACGTAGCGGAGGAGGCTCTTTCAAAAGTAAAAGTAAATCTCGTTCATCAGGTTCTAGTAGTAAAAAAAGGTCTATAAGAAATCAATCTCGCCCTTCTAATTCTCGGCGCGATTCCACAAATAACCATTCTCCTCGCCGTGACTATCGAGATGATTATGAACCCAATCCTACTTATAATAATCAAAAAAATTACACTCCAAATTATGATCGCACTTCTACTAGAGGGTCTTCTTATAGTAGACAACAGAAGCCAATGCATCCTATTTTCAGATTCATTCTTATAACTCTTTTATTATCGATTGTTGGCGCGATAATTTTTATTCCTCTATTTATTTTATTCAAATTCCTAAGCAAATATTTTAGCAAAGATAGTAGAGAAACTAGACAAGTTCAAAAAGAAATTAATAACGACAAGGTAACAGTATCAAAAATACAAATAGCCTTATCTTCTGAAGCTGTAGAAATCCAACAAGACTTATCAGAATTAAGCTTAACCGCCAACACTGATACTCCAGAAGGCTTATTAGAATTGATGCGTGATTCTTCATTAATAATTGTACGACACTCTCAAGCCTGGACTCATGTATTATCTAATTCTATATCGATGGCTATTAATAAAGCAGAATCAGCTTTTGACTCATTGTCGGTAGCGGAAAGAAGTAAATATGATGGAGAAAGTCTGAGTAATGTTAATGGCAATATTAAAATTAGGGAGCAAGTTAGTAATAGTCACAGATTACTCCGCCGTCCCCATTCGAGGATAAATAAAACGACGGAGCCTGCTGTGACCGTTGGTCAAGATGAGTTTGCCGACTATCTAGTAGTTACACTCATTTTTGGTACTGTTGATGATAAACCATTATTTGAGAAAATTAATAATGAGCAACAATTAGAAGCCACTTTACTAAAATTAGCTGCTATGAGAGCAGATTATTTAATTAAATTTGAATTACTTTGGAGTCCTCAAACTGAAGGCATATACCTTACTGATGAAGAACTGTTAATGAAGTACACAGAAATGATTCCTTTAGTCTAGAAACAATCACTTCTTCTCCATTGCTGTAACAAATTTTATTCCTCACCCATATAAAAAATATGCAAGTCAAGAAACTCAAAGCTAACATTTAATAATTCTTGGTAAACGATGTTTAAAACCGCAAAGAATTTCCCAAGAAATAGTATTTAAACTAGCTGCCCAATCATCTGCGGTAATAGATCGATCGCCATCTTGACCTAAAAAAGTAACAATTTCTCCTGGTTGTAAGTTAGAAATACTACTAACATCTACTACTAATTGATCCATAGTAATTGCCCCAATTTGAGGTACTAATTGACCACGAATTATTGCTGGCAAATTGTTAGATAAATTTCTGACTACCCCATCAGCATAACCAATGCTAACTACTGCCACTGTTAAATCGCGATCGCTGATATACTTATGACTATAGCTAACTCCCGTACCAGGTGCTAAAGTTTTGACTTGAGTTACCCTTGCTTTGACTTGCAAAACTGGTTTGAGATTAATTTTAGATTTCAAATGAGGTGCGGGATATAAGCCATAAAGAGCCAAACCCACCCTAACTAAATCGTAATGAAAAGATTCGTCACTCAAAGTTGCAGCCGAATTAGCTAAATGCAAACATGGAGAAACAATACCTTGGGTTTTCAGATGGCTAATAGCATCCTCAAATCTTTGTTGCTGAAGTAGCATTATTGTCGGGTCGGGGTCGTCTGCGGTAGCTAAATGAGAATAAATGCTTTTTACTTTTAGATAAGGTAACTGGTACACTAATTTGACGAATTCTGAGCTATTTTGCCAATTAGTACCTAAACGAGACATTCCCGTATCTAATTTAAGATGAACGGGTAAAGTAGTTCTCATTTTACTGAGGACATCAGAAAAAATCAGGGCTTGTTGGGAGTTACAAATAGTCGGTTGTAGTTGCCATTTAGCAATCTCGATAATCTCTTCTGGGGAGTTAATCGCCCCTAAAATCAAGATTCCGCAGTCGATCCCCGCTTGGCGTAAATCGATCCCTTCCGTCACCGTAGCTACTGCTAACCAACTTGCACCATGTTCTAAAACAGTTTTAGCGACTATCTCTGCACCATGACCATAAGCATCTGCTTTGACTACTGCCATTAAAGCAGTTTGGGGAGACAGTAGTGTTTTAATTTCTCTGACATTATGAGCTAAGGCGTTGACATCAATTTCTACCCAAGCTCGTTGACGGTCAATCTTGGTTGCTAAGTACGGTTGATTCTCTATCGTTTTTGTTTGAGACAATATTTGATTCTGTTGTTGCCAACGCACCATAATCTCCCCACCTTACCCATGCATATTTTCGGCTCTATCTTACACCATAGCCATAGTTTCGCCGAGTCGTGATGTCAGAAGATAATATTTATGATGGCTTTCATATTATAATTGCCTTAAGAAATTAAGCCCTAATTCCCCAATGAGGTATATTGTTGTAACTGATTTAGATGGAACATTACTAAACCATCAAACTTACGAATATACTGCTGCTCAAGGTGCGATCTCAGAACTCGAAAAGCGAGAGATTCCCCTTATTCTAAATTCCAGTAAAACTAAAGCAGAGATTTTAAACATTCGGCAGCAATTAAATAATCAAGAGCCTTTTGTTTGTGAAAATGGCGGGGTTCTTTGCACTCTCAATTCCGCACCAGATATCTCACAGCAAAACCAGCAGTTACACATTGAATATTTAGGTACTCCCAGGGTTCAATTTCTGGAGAGTTTATTTTTGCTTAAACAAGAATTGCATCTCAATTACGAAAGCTTTGAAAATGCTACAGTGGAAGATGTGGTAAGATGGACAGGACTTGCTCCTTTAGATGCTCAAAAAGCAATGGAGCGAGAAGCTACAGAACCTTTACTGTGGCACGATACAGAACAAGCATTAGATAAATTTAGGCGGAAACTCCAACCTTTGCAATTGCAGTGTGTCAAAGGCGGGCGATTCCATCATGTAATGGGTACTTTTAATAAGGCGAGTTGTTTCCCTAAATTGAAAGAATATTACTCCTCTCGTTGGCAAGAAGAAGTAGGAATAGTTGCTCTAGGAGATAGTCAAAACGATCTACCGATGTTAGAAGAAGCAGACATTTCTATTGTGATCCCCTCTGATAAAGGAATTAAAATCGAGCCTAATCGTGATGATGTCTTTTTTGCGACTGAAACTGCACCCGATGGTTGGCAAGAAGGAATCGAGTATTTTTTAAAAACTACATTTTAAATACACTTATAAATATAAGGAAATATCAGGAGGTGCAAAATAGCTGACTTTTTTCAAAATGGTGAAATAACCACCCTACACGATTTACACAACCGTACCGTGGAATCGTTGGAAGAAGAACTATTAGATTTTTCTCGAACTTCTCCCATGACCTTAATACTTCCTTGCTTATTCTCAGAATTGGAAGGCTCAGCCTTGGCTAAAATTGTCGATGAGCTAGCTCAGGTCAAGTATCTAGACCAAATTATTATCGGTTTAGATCGAGCATCGGAAGCGCAATTTGAATATGCCAAAAAATACTTTGCTCGCTTACCGCAAAACCATAAAATCTTGTGGAATGATGGCTATCGACTGCAAACCGTTCATCAGTTATTAAAAAAAGAAAGGTTAGCTCCTAGCGAACGAGGTAAAGGATACAATGTCTGGTATTGTATGGGCTACTTCCTCTCTTGTGGCACATCCCAGATTCTGGCTCTCCATGATTGCGATATTTTGACCTATGAAAAAGGATTACTCGCAAAATTGCTTTATCCTGTAGCTAATCCCACATTTGAGTTCAAATTTTGCAAAGGCTACTATTATCGCCAGGCGAATAATAAGTTGAATGGTCGAGTGACGCGATTACTGGTAAGTCCTTTATTGCGGTCGCTCAAAAAAGTTGTTCGAGATAACACCTTTTTAGATTATATTGACAGTTTTCGCTACCCGCTATCAGGAGAATTTTCCATGATGGTAGATGTAGTTAATACAATTCGGATTCCCTATGATTGGGGTTTGGAAGTTGGTGTGCTTTACGATGTTTACCGCAACTATAACTTGAATAAAATCTGTCAGGCGGATATCGCTAATGCCTACGATCATAAACATCAAGACCTTTCTCTTGAGAATCGCGAACAAGGTCTATCTAAAATGTCCATTGATATTTGCAAAGCATTATTTCGTAAAATGGCTGCTAGTGGTCAAGTATTTTCTCAAGAAATTTTTAGAACCATTAAAGCAACTTACTATCGCACTGCTCTTGATTATATAGAACGCTATCATAGTGATGCAATAATGAATGGCTTAACTTTAGATCGCCATAATGAAGAAAAAGCGATCGAACTTTTTGCCCAATCCATTATTCTTGCTGGTAATGCATTCTTGCAAAATCCTCACATGACTCCTGTTATTCCTAGTTGGAATCGAGTTATGAGTGCTGATTCTAATATTTTACAGAAAATCTATGATGCAGTAGAAGCAGATAATAGTTAACCTGAGTTCGGGATAAGCTACAACCCCTATTCTTTAGTCGAATGAGCAGCAAAATAGCCTGAACCCGAACTGACGGGAGGAAATGAGGGAAGACCCCGCGTCGCCGTAAGGCGCAAGGGAATGCTTCCCGATGCTTCTGGCTAACCCTCTTTTGTCACTTTCCGAAACAGAGGAGTAGCAGAAACAGAGTTTATCCATCAGGCAAATAAAAAGAAAATTGATTCATTGCAGCAATCAATCGATGAAAACCAAGTAGTAAAGAACGGTTAGGAAAGATGTCTAACCAGGGAATAATAGCCCAAAATAAAATAGCAGGTTGAATAATTAAACGAAA
>NZ_LR213780.1 GCF_900659865.1 Hyella patelloides LEGE 07179 | reverse complement strand
AAGATAGAGCGTTGGTGGTCGGTTCTCAAAACTTGGATGAAGCAGAGAGTTAAAGAATTTGAAACTGTTAGAGAATGTGTTGATACAGCTTTTAAAAAATGTCCTAACGTATATGCGTAATGCTATACTAGGCGTGTTTTGCTCGGTTTCAATGACAAACCCAAATTAGAGAGCCAATCAGCTATGATTTCCTTACATTGAAGTACAACTTCCAAATCCTCGTGCATACAGACAAAATCGTCTGCATACCTGATGAGATGGAGGCTTCTTCGTTTACGTTCTTTGGAGAGGTAGTTGCCGTTGGGATATAAAAGTTTTAATCCCTCAGCAAAATTTTTAACCTTATTCTCCATACCGTGTAAGGCAATATTAGCCAATAATGGTGAAAGCGTTCCACCTTGGGGAACTCCAGCTAGATTGGGTTCTAGCTCTCCATTATCCATAATTCCCGCTTTTAACCAGGCTTTTATTTGTTGCCTGAATTTAGGGAAGGTTTGGAGTTTATCGAGAAGAACTTGATGATTGATTTTATCGAAGCATTGAGCAATATCGGCATCTAAGACATATTTAGGTTTCTGACTAATAGCGATATGTATTGCCTCAATCGCATCATGACAACTTCTGCCTGAGCGAAACCCATAAGAATTGGGTTCAAAAAGAGCTTCCCATTGTGGCTCTAATGCCAGTTTAACCAGAGCTTGTAATGCTCGTTCATAGATGGTGGGAATTCCCAAAGGTCTCTTTTCCGTCTTTCCTGGTTTGGGTATCCAAACTCGACGTACTGGTTTGACTTTATGTCCCAGTTTTAGTTGACCTACCAGATTGAGACGTGCTTCTGGGGACAAGGATTTTACCCCATCCACTCCTGCCGTCTTCTTTCCTTGGTTATCTTGGGTTACTTTCCTGACTGCTAGACATTTCGCTGACCATGAATTGACCATCAATCTTTGAAGTTTATGGACTGTGAGTATGTCACCACGACTACTGGCTCGATAGATTCGCTTTTGTAATTTGTAGACAGAACGTTCTAGCTTACGCCAGGAGATGTTCTGCCATTCATACGTAGTCTGATTTAACTCGTTCATGGTATAAATTACTAATCACGACTCTATCTTCTGTATTACCGTGTGTCCGTCAGCTTATCCTCTTCCATTACAGAAGGGCATTTGCTTCTGACACAATCCCTCCACTTTCCTGGTTTCTAGTTAGCAACCCACTCAGATGTTCTGAGAACCAAGAAAGGGTTAATTCGTTCCTATCAGTCATTGGTTTGAATCCTTAGAGCCTGTATCTCCACCGAGATGAATTAAGGGTATTTGTTGATAAAACCCTGATTATCAACACTTGTCTCATCTTTTGCCTTAAGGCTCAGGCGTATCAACCTCTTGAGCCTGTTTCGCATGACGATGGCTCAAACTACAGTTTGCTGATGCTACTCATAGATTCCTGCTTGAAGGGATTCTCAATTAGGTTATGAGTTACCTCCTTTTCTTCCCGCTTCATCTCTGGAATTGCTACAACCAAAAATGGGGAGGATGCTTTTACTGGAACACCACCAGAGTCGGACTTGTAAGATTGATTTCTTACTCACCAACATGACTAATAAGTTGTCAAGGTTCTTTTACCATTGCGCCTAATCCCCCTCTCCAAATAAGGATTGGTTTCTAGACAACGAATCACACAAGGTTGCTGCAACGAGGGGCAACGAGGTCTGATTTGACATTTTTTACGCCATTTTTGGGCTTGAATGATAAAAAATACAAATCAATTACTTTGCCTAGTTAGTCTCATTCTAGGCAAAGTATCATGAGAGTATAAACACCAGCATGAGGATTTGACCCATGCTACAAACAACAGTCCAAGTTCCTTTTTCGGCAAAGTCCTGCGCTCCTCCACCGAAAAAACCATCGACTAGGGAAAGAGAATACTTGGGCACTGGTCAATTAAGATGTGTTGTCTTCCCAGCTTCGCCAATTGAGCATTTCTGACATCATAATTGGTCTTTTGATATACCCAATTGCCATTGCAGGAGTAACATTTTTTCCGAGACTAAAATGGGGACTTACCCAATTATGTATTAATCTTTGAATGGTAATGGCTCGATTTAATCCTTGAACCTTTTTAGCATATAAATTTTGTCTTCTTCTATAAGCACTACATTTACGTCTAATTGCACTATTATGTGCCTCTCAACACATCTTAATTGACCAGTGCCGGGGGCAGCAGGAGACCATTTTGATTCGATTTTTTCTAAATGTTTTTCCCAGCCTATTATTGTGGCATGAGATTTCCCTAAAATTCTGCCAGTTGCTCTTAACCCATTGCCCTCGGCTCTCATTTTCATTGCTAAAGCTACTTTTTCCGAGGAATGGCGTAGTCTATACATTGGGGTTCTAGTTCTTTGATTAAATCTTTTTCCGCAATCTTTGCACTTATATTTTTGAATTTTAATCCCATTTTTTAGGGTATTTGTACCATGTTTTATCGTTTTTTTACTTGAGCAATTAGGACAGTTCCCAGTTATGGCGATCGCATATTATTAGTGGTTTCTGACACTCTATTATCTCTCAACACATCTTAATTGACCAGTGCCCTAAATTGGAGTAAGCATCAGTTTGACCAGCATGAGGGCGATAGAGCTTCTGCACCTTGATTCTTTTTAATCTGGGCATTAACTGAAAACTCAACAGATGAGTAAAGGCAAAAGCCACTTCGCTTTGACCGTGACTGTTCACATAATTCTTCTTCACCTCCATGCTGGTACAGTGCTTCAATACTCCGTTAATCATTGCTGACACTTCGCTACTCGAACAGGTTTTAAGCTGAGAATAAATACAGGTAGAATTCTTTTCAACGTGCCAATAAATCATTACTCCCCGTCCGCCATAGCGGAGATGATACTGAGTCATGAGATTTTGCTTCCACGCACCGAAATGTTTGCTGTCGCTAGCACAGGTGGTTGTGCCTTCACCCCAGATGTGAGGCAAACGAATCTCATACATTGGCATTAACTATCTTTGCGATAGCACTGCGTAATTGGTCTTTGTGAATGTAGCTACTCTAACTTTTTCTTTCTTGTTAAAGACTTTGCCGAAAATAATCATTTTTGCATTCTTTCTGTGCTTTTTCAACTTCTCTTTTTTTTGTTACAAGCTCTTCTTGCTTTTGCCTTTTTTCCCAAAATTGGAAAAAAATCAAATTATCTCCAAAATTCTGTTAATTAAACTATGCTTATAGGGAACTCTATAAATACAGCCTAGGCTTATTTCAATTTTCAGCGACTTAAAGATGGTTAAAATTCTCATTGTTGATGACAGCAGCAGTCTGAGAGAGACATTTTCCGAAATTCTCAGTTCAATCAAAATCGAGGTGTTAACGGCTACTAATGGTAGCGAAGCAGTTAAATTGCTGGGAAAATACACCCCCGATTTGGTTATTACCGACTTGATTATGCCCGAAATGAATGGTTATGAATTATGTCGTTGGGTAAAAAATAATCCTTCAACTAAAGAAATTCCTGTGTTGATGTGTTCTACCAAAAGCGAAGAATTTGATCGCTACTGGGGAATGAAACAGGGTGCAGATGCTTATCTGACAAAACCCTTTCAAGCAGCCGAATTAATCTCGACAGTTAAAAATATGTTAAAAGCATAAAAAAATTTTCATTTTTAATAAGCGAAAATTAAAATCGATCGAATATTAACTGATATTAGGTTTACTTAAACTTTTTAAAACGATACTTGATGTGGTTAGCTAGTTCAATTTTGGGAGATTTTCCCATAGGTAATACCAATTCTTAAAAGTAATGAGAGACTTGGGAGGTTGGGTAAGCAATCAGAACCTGCGGAATTTATAATCCGTTTATACCCGTTGCATCTTCGTGTTTACACCCGTCATATTGGGTGTTTATCTCCATCGCATTTGGGGGCAACTGAAGGCCCTAAAGGACTCGCTCCGCGTCGCGCACAAGAGGTTTCCTCGCGACATGAGAACGCACGAGTATACAAATCCGAAGGTCGATTCTGATAATCGTTGGGTTGAGGATAAAACCCAACCTAAAATCTAATTTGATCTCTCCCAATTATTTTTGATAAATGGTATGAATAACAAATCCGAAGAGTAACATGAAAATATTTATTTTTAGTAATTATTAACACTTAATCTCAAATTTTTTCAAAGCTAGATCGCAGACCCTCAAATTACGCTATTGAGTAGGCTATTGATACGTATCCTGGTGATTTGGTGTAGGTACATGGATTAAGCAGTAGATATCTCGATCTATAATTTTAGGCTATGGCGACTAATCGGTATTTAACTTTGTCGCCTAACAATTTTGATGTTGGGTGATTAAGTCAGTCAAGGTATTGACTAAGCGTTCATTTTCCAAGGGTAAAATGTCTTGGCCGTGGAGCATTTCTTGTAAGATTACAAAATAAACTAGCGTCCCAACCATAACTCTTACTGTAGCTTCTGGATCGTCTAGTTTTAGTTCAGGATGAGCTTTAAAATATTGGCTTAAGATTTCAATGCCTGGTTTTGCGATATTTCTGACATAAGCTTGTGCTAGCTGTGGAAAACGCCCCGATTCTCCTATAATGATGCGAACAAAGTCTTGGAAATTGCGATCGCTTCTGGTATTCTCTAACATTCTCATTCCTATTTGAGATAGCACTATTTTGGGTTCTTGTTCTAAAGATTGAGGCTTTTGCAAACCCATTACTGTTTGGAATTTATCTTTGACCAAATCTTGTACGACTGCGCTAAACAAGCTTTCTTTGTCTCCAAAGTGACTGTATACTGTGGCTTTAGAAACTTTGGCAGTTTTGGCTATTTTGTCCATACTCGCAGCAGCATAACCATGTTTAAGAAATTCTTGCATTGCTCCTTTAATGATGGCTTCTGCTTTGGCTTCTGATTTGGAACGTTCTTTATTAGTTGTTTTTGTGTTTGTCATTATTATTTTTCTTTGGTTAGCATCATTTTAAGACGATCGCTTATTTCTAGATTAAGACCAATATTTTTTAAATAGTTATTAACTCCTCCATAATCACGATCTAGATAGGTAAATGTGTCTATTATGGTTTGCGGTGGAGATTCTAACAAATGGGTAAAGCCTTCTCGAACTGCTTTTGAACGCATTCGATCGTATAAAGGAGCTAAATGACGTTCGCTTAAATGGTAATCTTCAGCAATGGTTGTTATCGGTACGCCAGCCATAGCTAGTAGCAAAGCGGTAATAATTCCCGTCCGATCCTTTCCTACGGCACAATGAATTATTACTGGAATTTGTTGAGTCGCAATTGTTTCTAAGACTGTTTTAATTGTGTGCGCTCTCTCTTCTAAAAAGAAACGGTTGAGTTCCAATAGTGTTTGATCTTTGATTGATTCAATTATGTTTCTGTGATTTTCTTCTACTAAAGGCAAATTAAAATACTTAATCTCCGCTCTATTGCTAAAAGCATATTCTGCTGTTTCTAGTTCAAAGGGACTCCGCAGATCGATAATTGTTTTTATTCCATAATTAATAAGCTGTTGCTGACTAGATGGCGGTAAACAATGTAAGCTATCACTACGTAATAAAGTACGCCATTTTATTTGTTTCCCTTCGGTGGTTTCGTATCCTCCCAGTTCCCGTAAATTAAGGCAACCTGCTAGTTCAAGATGCCGTTGTAATGGTTTTAGCTCTTTCATAATAGTTCCCTTAATTGACATTTTTTCAAGTCATCAGTTTTTGGAATTTTCGTTAGCGCACGCGCACGCGCCAGCTTAGCTGTCCGCAACGCGCTGCCTTTGGCAGACCACTTTTTGGAGTTTCAAGTAATAGAATTCATAGTGGTAACTTATAACGATTTACTCTGACTGTATCAGTATTGAAATCTTCAGTAAATTCAATTTGTCCCGATAAGTCTCAAAGATTATAGTGCGATCGCGATTCAACTAATTCTTTGAGTGCTAAGTGAACTAACTCTTTTTTCGTACGCACTCCAGTAAGGGCAAAAGCTCTTTCTAAAAGCTGCTCATTCAAATCAATGTTAGTTCTCATAGAATAAATTCATTTTTGGTGTTTTAAACACTTAATTATCTGTTTCATGGGTAAATTGATTATTCTGACTTTCTTTAATAACGTGCATTTTCTTAGGTAATTAGTTGGTTGATTTTCGCAATAGCGATCTCGCCTTTGACAAGCATCAAGCAATATCAAAATACTATGTTTTATTGGTTAGTGAATTTTTTATAGTACAAAAATATCTTGCGATAGCGTTCTAGAAAATATTGTTGCTAAACTAATCGGTTTAGTTTTATTATATATCTAAAGTGAACTAAACGGTTTAGTCGTAACCAGATAGCATGACTATGAACTATACAACAGAAAACAAAGCTCAATCTTCCAAACCCCTAATCAAGAAAACTCCTGCTTTAATAATCGCCTTGGCTTTATTAATGGGAGGTACAACAGTTTTCGCCCTGCGTCAATTTTCTACTACATCCCAACCCAAAGCCGTACCAGAAACCGTTATTCCTGAAATTACAACAGTAACGGCATTGGGTAGGTTAGAACCCAGTGGAGAAATCATCCAAGTATCAGTATCTTCTAATTCAGAAGGTAATCGGATTGAAGAGTTACTGGTAACAGAAGGAGAAGAAATTACAAAAGGACAAGTAATTGCGGTTTTAGACAGTCGCGATCGCGTTGAAGCAGCCTTGAGACAAGCAGAAGCCAGAGTTATCGTGGCACAAGCTAATTTAGCCAGAGTAAAAGCAGGGGCGCAAACAGGAGAAATAGAAGCCCAACAAGCAACTATATCCAGAATAGAAGCCGAACGTAGGAACGATATTGAGGCGCAACAGGCTACCATATCTCGTATCGAAGCCGAATTAAAAAATGCCCAGATAGAATATCAACGCTACCAACAACTATACGATCGCGGTGCAGTATCCGCCTCTCAAAGAGATAGTAAAGAATTAACCTTAGCCACAGCACAAGAACAACTAGCCGAAGCTAAAGCCAATCTAAACCGTATCAAATCTGCTCAACAAGAACAACTAGCCGAAGCTAAAGCCACTTTAAACAAAATTGCCGAAGTGCGCCCCGTAGATGTAGATGTCGCAGCAGCAGAAGTCCAAGAAGCTCAATCAGCAGTAGCTACAGCTCAAGCAGATCGCGATCGCGCCTATATAAAATCTCCCCAAGCAGGAACAGTAATTAAAGTTCTAACTCGCCCTGGTGAAGTAGTTTCTAACAACGAAGGAATCGCCAGAATTGGACAAATTAACCAAATGTATGCCGTAGCGGAAGTTTATGAAAGCGATATTGGTAAAGTAAAAATCGGACAACCCGTCACTATTACTAGTAGCGCAATTTCAGAAGAATTAACAGGAACAGTAGAGAAAATTGGCTTAGAAATCGAAAGACAAGAAGTAGTCAACACCGATCCTACAGCTAATATCGATGCGAAGGTAGTAGAAGTCGAAATCAAGCTAGACGAAGCATCTAGCGAAAAAGTAGCAGGGTTAACTAATTTATTGGTAAATGTCAGGATTAATTTATCAATGAATAATGAATCATTAATAATTGGTCGATCGTGATTTTAATTGATTGTCTGAGAAAAAGTTGGTCTGATTTGTTGCAGGAATTGTCTGTAAAAGATCTCAAGTTGGGTGATGAAATATTTGCCAATTTAATTCAGAGTTATTCTGAGCCTATAAGGCACTATCACAACCTCGAACATATACAGGAAATCTTATATTTACTGCAACAGGTAAAAGATATTTCCCAAAATATTCCTGTCTTACGGTTATCCGCTTGGTTTCATGATTACATTTACGATCCTCAAGCCAAAGATAATGAAGAGTTGAGTGCTATTTATGCCGAACAAGTTCTCAGTAAATTAAATCTTGACTCCCAAATAATTTACTTAATAACTCAAATTATTCATAGTACAAAAAACCATCAACCATTGATTAAGGAAATTGATAATTTAATCTTTTTAGATATCGATTTAGCCATTTTAGGTACAAATAAAGCTCGATATTTCCAATACGCCCAAGCAATTAGACAAGAATATAGTCATTTAGATAATCGCGACTATCAATCAGGAAGAACCAAAGTTTTAAATCGATTTTTAACTAAACAAAGGATCTACTACACCGATTATTTTCATCACCGCCTAGAAACAACCGCCCGAAAAAACATACAAGCCGAAATAAAACTACTGAATAACAATTAAATTCATTTACTGACGACTAATCATTATCCATTATCCATTGAAAACCCGATGTTCAAATCGCTAAAAAACCGTACTCCTTTAGGATGGTTACAACTCAAACACGACAAATTTCGTCTGTTCACTGCATTATCGGGGATTGCGTTTGCCGATATTTTAATCTTCATGCAGTTGGGCTTTATGAACGCCCTGTATACAACTAATACTCAATATGCTCGCAAAATCAAAGGCGATGTTGTTTTAACCAGTACTCAAGCTACCAACTTTACTAGACCCTATACCTTTCCCCGCAGAAGGTTGTATCAGGCGATGGATATACCAGGGGTAGAATCAGCCGAACCTATTTATGTTGGTTCTCTTAGCTGGCGTAACCCTCAGAATAGAGAAAAAACCTCGATGACAGTTTTTGGATTTAATCCAGATAAACCTGCTTTCGATCTACCCGAAGTTAATAGCCAATTAGATAAAGTCAAAATTCCCGATACAGTATTATTCGATAAAGCCTCTAGAGGAGAATATGAGGAGGTAATCGAGCGAATCGAACAGGGAGAAACCATGACTACAGAAATAGATCGCACTACGATAACCATTGGTGGTTTGTTTGAAGTAGGAGCTTCTTTTCAAGATGATGGTGCATTGATTACCAGCGATCAGAATTTTATGCGCTTATTTCCTAGAAAACAGCCAGGAATGGTTAGTATAGGTGTAATCGATCTTCAAGAAGGAACAGATGCAGAACAAGTAAGAACTTACTTAAACAATTATCTTCCTGATGATGTCAAAGCTTATACCTATGAAGAGTATGTAGAGGGAGAAGTCACATACATTCAAAGCAGTACCGCCATCGGTTTTGTTTTTACTTTGGGTACAATGATGGGTTTTATCGTGGGTATCGTGATTGTATATCAAGTACTTTCTACCGACGTTAACGATCATATGGCAGAATACGCGACTTTTAAGGCAATGGGCTATCGTAACTCGTATTTACTCGGTGTCGTGTTTGAAGAAGCTTTAATTCTTTCGATTATTGGCTTTGTTCCCAGTGTAGCTTTAGCAGCAGGATTATATCAATTAACTGCAGCAGCAACAGCATTACCCATATTTCTTCCCGCTTCTAGAGCCGTTACTGTACTGATACTTACTATTGTTATGTGTGGTATTTCAGGAGCAGTTGCAACTCGGAAACTTCAATCAGCCGATCCTGCGGATATATTTTAAACAAGCTATTAGCTGTTAGCAGATGATTGTTGTTAAATATTCTTCTCAGTTTCAGGTCTATATGGTTCTTCTTTAACAGTATGACCGTAGACAATTTTAATAAATAAAACAGGAACAAACCACTCAAATCCAGTAGGTGAACTTACAAAATAGCCATTTATTAATAAAGCTGTAACGATAATGAGCATTGAAACTGGACGTTGTAGATAAAGAGGGGTATTAGTCACAGTTAAAACTGAAATCTGCAAAATCAAATACCAAAACACACCATAAAACCAACTAGCAGAGGAAAATATCAGGCTAACTATTAAAGGATGAATATGAATAATAGAAAAGAATAAATGGTTTTTAGCTAGCTTTACATAATTAGGTTCAAATGTTTGGAGAGAAGAATGATAGAAACGCTTACAAGAATTGAGAGAATTTGCTACTGCACCACCAACAATATCATAGGCAATAATTACTGCTAGAATATATTGCCAAATTGTCCAATCAAAATCATTTTTCCAATAAAAGAAACCAATAAGTACTACGCCTATAAACCCCGCAGTCCAACCAAGTATTTTCTCTATAGTTGTTGCTTGAGTACCTACAGCTAGATCGGTTTTTCCTCTGTAAGCCCAAATGATATCAGGTGATCTTTCCATAAACAATTTATGTCCTCAATAGATATTTTCTAGTATTTGTCATTTGTTCGCCATAAAAGAAGTCTACTCAACTATTTTGCTGATTGCTTCACGATTACGAAGACACATTCGGTGTAACTATTTGCATATCTAAACCGAGATAAACGTATGCATTGGGAATTGACAAAAATAATTTTTAAGAATGCGTAGTAAAAGTTTAATTCAAATATTTATCCTTAGTACATTAGCTTTCTTAATTTCTTCCGTATCAGGACAATCAACACCAACACCGCTTATAACATTTACTTGTGAAAATAATCAAGGCATTCCTGTTACTACTGCTAAAAATACTGAAGGGCAAACTCAAACTATTTTTTATTGGAAATCGAATACTTTTTATGATTATGTAACACCTCAAAAACTTTGCCATAGCGTCACCGAAAAACTTAATAATTATGCTGACAAAAGTAATAATTCAGCCTTATTTGTTTTACAACCCACTGAACAAGTTGGATTACCAAGTGTCTGCATTACAGAAAATGGTTTTAGGTGTGATGTAGTTTTGTTTACTTTAGCTCCAAACGAAGCACCTATCGATCGAGCTTATCAAACTTTAAAATCGATTCTCAATCAGGAAATAAGTCAGTCTATTCAAGATATAGAGAGAAATAACCAACAAGAATTTTATTTTTCTATTAGCTTATTTACCAATGAACTATAACCACTTAATTTTATAATAAAATAATAATTTTCATACTAATAAATAATAATCAATTAATTTGCCAATAGTATAAGTTCATTACAATCAACTTTATGTCTTATTCCTGATAAAATCTAACTTAAAAAGTAGATGTAGTGCAAATTGCACTGTCATTCATGAAAGCACTATGTAGATAGCTCGACTAAAAGTGAGATCGCCATTAAGGCAATACATTAGTCTAACTAAAACTGAAACTGCATTCGCACATTACCTACATAGATATTGGGATTGTCTTCAAAATTATTAGGATTAGCGATCAAATAAAAAGCAGGAACAATTGCTAAATTGTCGTTGACTGGATAAAAGTAAGTAGCTTCAAATTCGTACTGTGTACCGCCGTCTCCCGCACCAGAAGCTAGAAACTCTTCTCCATCAAGAACATCAAAGGGAATCACAAAAGAGAAAGTTGCCAATGCGCCTTCTTTAACCAAGTCAGGAAATGCTAAACCAGCCTGGATTGATTGAGCATCAATTTCTCCCTCTTCTCTGTCGGAATCTCTGGGAAAAATGCTTGTACTACCATAGCTGTAGCGTCCAAAAATGCCTAACCAATCGACTATTTTCCAGTCAAAGTTAACCGCAAAAGTATCAGCAGGAGCATCGCCAATTGTACCGCCAAAGCCATCATCGGCTACCCCATATACAGGTTCGCCTGTCGCTCCACCGATCCCAAAGCCTGTAGTATTACCATTTTCATCTAAAATTGGCACATTATTATCGACAGTAGAACGAGTATACATTAAACGAATATTGGCTGTTTCTGCAATTGAGAAATCAATCTCCGCAGTTAGGGTTTGTGTACCACTAAATAAGCCTTTATTGGGAGCTGAAGATGTGTTAAAAAAAGCTGATGGCAGAAATTCTGTGTTTTCTCCTAAATAACCCACTTTAAAAGACACAAAATCGTTGAAATCAAAAGTGATTACTGCACCCGAACCGCGATCTATAGGATTAACCAATGTTCCGCCACTGGAGTTGAAACTACCCGCACCAGTAAGAAAGAAAGTATAGGCATTATTATCAAAATAACGATACCAGTTAATTCTTGGCCCGACTACTACCCGCAGTTTTTCGCCAAGGGGAAAATCGTAAAATAGTTCGCGAATTTCAACACTATTAGTTCCGCTTGCAGTACCTGTTTGATCGGTAAAGGGAGTACCAAAGGTATTATAAAGTCCAGCCGAAGCAAAACTGTTAGCTGGAGAGTTCCCGTTACCTGCTACCAATTGAATAGCCAGATTATCTTTTCCTGTAAAAGAAGAATTCAGGTTAATCCAAGTATAGTAACCGAACGTAATTTCAGGATCGTCTGTAATCTCACTGATTATAGGATCGTTATTGCTATCTCTACCCGCACGACGCAGAGGTAAAGGAGCATCAAGACTATTAGTTTCGGCTAAGACATCATCCCCCGCAGTTGCACCAGTAAAGTTAAAAAAGACGTTACCAGACAGTTTAGTTGTGGTGGAAAACTGATTGTCTTCTAAAAAGGCAGTGCGCCCCTCTAAATTATCAATTCTTTCAGAAATACTAGCGAGTTCTGCTGCAAATTCTTGGGTTAAACGTTGAATAGTATCTAAGTCTTCTCTGACTACACTTTCCGATGAAGCAATTAATCGTTCGATTTGATTGAGACAGGAGTTTAAACCCGCAGCAAATTCATAGCGAGATAATGCCTGATTACCACGATAGGACTGATTGGGAAAACCCGCTATGCAACCATAACGATCTACTAATGAACGTAGTGCTTCATAAGCCCAGTCTGTAGGGGAAACATCTTGCAACTGATTGACATTTGTTACCTGAGACATTTCATCGGTATTTTTTATGCTGTCTAATTCTTCATATACAATTACTTCTTCCGAGGCAAACGTTTTTAGAGTTGTAGCGAGTAAGAAAGTTAAGGGGAAAAGTAATAAGGTTAAATTATTGATAAATTGTAAATTATTTTTAGTAATAGAATACCATCTTCCAATATTTCGTAAACTCATCTTCACTATCACACCGTTTAATATTAACAAGCAAACCTATCACCATTGGCTGTACATAAAAGTATCTTTGTATACAGTATACTATTTGCTTTTTAAGGCTGAAAAGACTAAGATATTCTTGATTTTAGGTATGGAATAAATAATGATAGAATTCGCTGCTCGTTATTAATTGCTCTTTACTCGTTGTCCGTTGCTCGTTGTTGTTTTTTTCTCTTAAAGAAAGAAAAGTCATATTTTATTCTTTCACACTCTGATTTACTAACGCCAAGATTAACTATTTATTACTTAGTTATTTTTTGGGTTTGAAAATTTTTTAGTTAATTTTAACTAAGTTAAGTGTCAGCTCTAAAAAATATCATAAATTATAGTGAAGCAGTAATATCAAATAATTTGTCAACATTGTGCGAAATTGTTTTAGGGATTAATCCGACAACTAAAAACTTTTTTTACAACTTACTTGTGATTGCCTAATTATTGATTAATTATTTTGGCATTAGTACAATCTTGTTGCATAACTTAGATAAAATTACGCTATGGCAAAAACTAACGCGGTGCGTCTTCTTGATTCTTGGGAAATACAATACAAACTGCTTGATTATGAAGTAGATTTAGAAGATTTAGCAGCAGAAAGTACGGCGCGTAAATTAAATCTGGCATCAGAACAACTATTTAAAACCTTAGTTGTACGCAGCAACACTAATAATCTTTATTTTGCAGTTATTCCCAGTAACACTCAATTAAACCTCAAAGCATTAGCTAAGTTAGCTGGTGAACGTAAAGTAGAAATGATTGCAGTCAAAGAATTAAAATCCCTTACAGGATATATTCGTGGTGGCGTAACAGCCATAGCCAGCAAAAAAGATTACCCTGTTTATGTTGATGAAACTATCGAAGTTTTTGAGCGCATTGCCGTATCTGCTGGAGTGCGGGGAACTTTGATTATGTTAGCAACTCAAGATTATTTACAAGTAGTAAAAGGTAAAATTGGAGCGATCGCCTTGTTTACTGAGACGTGATAAATAACTAAAAGGTTTAATTACCTTGATTCTAGAGACAAAGATTGATATTTTTCAGGCATTGTTTTGGCATTTAAATGTTAATTAACAATAGAAAATGCTGCCTGAGACGATATTTTTGTCTTGTCCACCAACAATTTATCCCAGCGATCTACCAAACTGGGAAGCTTGTCTACTGAGAAAAATTTTAAATTGTCCTGCTGCTGGATCGATCTCTGGAAATTATTTAGAGTTTGAGCAAGCTTGCGCTCTCATGGGTTGTCAGATTTCGCAATTGTCGATCTTTAACTGCGACTATTATAGTATTTACAGTGAGCAAATTCGATTTCTATTGACCACAGATTAACAATTACCAAGGCAATACTCTATGGCTAAAAAAGCAGCAAAACTGGTTCAGAATATCAAAAAATTCGCCTATGTGATTGTTCTTTGTTTAAGTGCGATCGCTGTAGTTGTTTTTGTGGGAATGTCTTCTCACACCGCATCTTTTACCCAAGCAAGTAATTTCCAGTCTTCAAGGGAGAAACCCGCTAATCCAGCTATGAAAGAATTTCCTATCGGGTGGATAGATCGCATTGAAAAACCAGAAACTCCAGGCAAAGTTGCCAATGAAGGAATCAATCTTTTGATTCCTTATACTCATAGTTACCAGCAGGAAACCATCGAAACCTATTTAGATAATGCTCAAAAAAATGGGATTAAAGTATTTTTAGAGCCATATAGAGAGCCTGTTGAGACTGGAGATGCTGCTGCTGTAACCGAATTTGTGAGGACTTATAAACAACATCCTGCTGTTGCTGGTTGGTATGCCTATGACGAACCCATACTCGCAACTAGAGTACCAGTACCTCCTGAAATCCTAGAAATTACTTATCAAGCAATTAAAGCTGAAGATCCCAAGCGTCCTGTAGCAGTGGTTTTTCCTGGTTCACAAATAGACAAAGTTCCTCAATATAGGAACGCAATGGATATCTGTATGATCGATCGCTATCCTTTTTTTTACCCCAAACCAGAGTTTAGTAATCTTAGTGATTTTGGACAGTGGATGGAGGAAGCAGCCTCTTTTTCTGGAGATCAACCATTTTGGCCTGTTTTACAAGGTTTTGGAGAACAAGAAAATGGCAAACCTAAATTTAAAAGGCGTTTACCTACCGCAGCCGAAGAACGCTACATGATTTATACTGCGGTTTTAGCTGGTGCTGATGGTTTGATCTTTTATGGACATCATTGGACGCAGCAATCTTGGGTAGATTCAATTTTAACTCCTTTAATTAGTGAGTTTCGCGAATACTTGCCTATTGTTGAGGCTAATCTCATAGCTGGAAACTCTCAAGTGAATCAAGACGATGTGCAAACTCTTCTCTATCAAAATCCGTCTAACCAACAATACTTGTTGATTGCAGTTCATCACGGCAGAGGTAAAGTAAGAGCAACTATAGGTTTTGAGTCTTTAGAGGCTAGTAATCAAGCTAAAGTTTTGGCAGAAAATAGAGACGTTGAGTTAATCGAAGGTGGAATTGAAGATACTTTTGATTCTTATGCCGTACATATCTACGAAATTTCTTAATTAATTATCATCCAAATATAACTAAATAGGTTTTAAAATTACATCAAATCCTGATATACAAAGTTCTTCTTGAGGCAAACTTTGAAATTCTGATGACATCTTTTGTTTTGGTATTGGTAAATGCGGCCAACGGGTGGTTGTAACTACTTCTGTCTCAAAACAAGCTTCTTTGAATAACTGCAATAGTTGGGAGTACCTCAGACGATTAGTATAAAAGCTAGAATTAGTAATTATGCTTGATTCCCAAATTTTTTGAGAGAATCTCAGATTATTTAGTGATGATACGAAATGATCTTTGAGGTCTATGCAGTGGGAGCAAACACCATTGGGGCGAATAATACGCCTTATTTCTTTCATTGTATCGAAAAACTCTGTCAATCTGACGTGTTCGAGAACAGCATGAGAAAACACAAAATCAACTGACTCGCTCTGTATGGTCTTTAAAGATTGTAAGCCTTCTGTTAGGTAATCTGTTGACAAAATTCTAGTAACTCATTCAAAGTATTTATAGACTGAATCTCGGCTAGATTCATGTTTTTTTGATTATGCAAAAAGCTTATTAAATCGAGATAAGGTTGTAGCTCTTCAGTAGCGCAATTTTCTACATCTACGAGATAAGTGGATTTTACACCAAAGGCACGAGCCAAAATTGCGGAAAATAAGGAAGCTCCAGGACCAAGTTCTAAGATGGTAAAGTCTGAATAGTCACTTAAATAATTTACTCGCTCAAAATGTCTCTGAAAAATTTGATAAGCTTTATCTGGCTGACTCATCGAGCCACGCTTAAATTTTTGAAGCCGAAAACCGTCAATTAAGGGTATATGTGCTGATAACAGCTTGACTATCATTTGAGCTTGCCAGGGAATTTTTTGTTTCCAATTCATAAAAACTAAATTTTAAAATTGTAACTTTTGATCTTTAGAATACCTCCTATTTAGGAAGTGCATTACAGAAAAGCATATTATTATTTCAAATATAGCTTTGAATAGATACTTTGATAGTTTTCTGAAACTTTTCTGGCATTCAAATGTTCACAAACAATAGATCTTGCTGCTACAGACATTGACTCAGATTCAATATTGACAAGCCGATTCAATTGAGTTGTTAAATCTTCTATGTTGCCAGTAGAAAACATAACACCAGCTTGTTGATTAAAATTGAGGATTTCTCGATGTGGTTCGATATCAGAAAGACAAACAGGAACGCCACAAGATAAGGCTTCTATTACTGAATTGGGTAATCCTTCAGATACAGAAGCTGAAACAAAATAATCTGCTACTTTTAGATAATCCACTACATTATTAACTTGTCCGATAAACTTAATCTTAGAAGAGTTTTCAGCGATCGCTTGACAAGAATTTAGTAAAGTGCCGTCGCCTATAATTAGTAAAATACTATTTTTTTGTGCCTGACTTGCCAAAAATCCTCGCACAATTGCTTCTGGTTGTTTTCGAGCAATTAAAGCACCTACAGAGACAATAATTTTTGCTTCTAGAGGTAAATTTAACTTGTGTTTTAGCTTAGTTTTTTCTTCTGAGGTAGGTGGTATGTATAAATTTTCATCTACTCCATTACAGACTATTTGAGATTTTACCCCGTGTTTTTTCACCATATTGCTGATGGTATTGGAGCAAGATACGGGAAATTTAATTTTTTTTAAAGCATTAATATGTTTTTGTGCCGAATAAGAACCAATTAATTTGCCATACTTCATGACATAATCATGATATGGATAGTTTCTAATTGTAGCTACAGTTTGATAATCACTCAAATATTTAGCAGCTAAAGTATCGGGACGAATACCCTGAGAATGAATAATATTTGGCTGATATTGACGAAGTGAACGCAAGCCCCGCATCGCAGCGCGTTCCTTGGGCGAGGAAACCTCGCCAGGGTCGCTGCTCCTTTTGAAGGCGGGGTACTGTTCACTAACAAAAGACTTAAGTTTAGACTCTCCTAATAATATTCCTTGCCAACGAGATAGATTTAAAGAATAGAGCGGAATATTTAGTTGTTGAAATTTTGACCATAGTGAGTTTTTAGGTTCAGGAGAAAGTGTTAGAACTATCGGCTCAAATTGTTGAATATCCAGATATTTTATTATATAAAGAAGCTGATTAGTAGGGCCGCACGATCTTAAAGTAGAAACAATATATAAAATTTTCATTGTCCTCTAACCTCAGACAAACTACTTCTCGCTGATAAAAAGTAAGTAGGCACAGATTTTTTGAAAAATTGTTGTTTATCAATTGATAAAAACCATAAACCATAAAGTAGAGCAAAAATAACAAATGGAGAACGCATTGGATTATTGACTACCATAGCTGGGGAGATATAGACTAGCAAGTAACGCAAGAAAAATACTGCCCAATTTTTCTGGGAGTTTTTAACTCTAAAAGAAGCGATTAATATCCAAACAAAACTACTTACTAACCCTGCTATAAAAATCCATTTTCCTTGAGCATAATAGGTAAGGTATCCCGAATCGATGATTCCCAATACTTTAAAGCTGGGAATAAAAGTTCCCCAAGGATATTTTCTTAGTTCGGACAGCACCATTGGCCAAACATCTTCAACTCTGGTACTCCAAGAGTAGTCTTGTTCTAAACCTTGTTCTTGTACTCTGATAAAGCGAGAAAAGAAAACATCATAGTCAAGTTCGAGGTATAAATTAAGCAAAATAATTAGCAAAACAACACTAATTATAATAGTTATTGCTAGTTTAAACGATCTTTTTATGCCACTAGTTATCAAGCTTAAAAATATAATGAGTGCTGCTACAATATAAGCATTACGGGAAGTCGATAACATAATTAGTAACAGAGCGGTCATTAAATATACCAAATATATACCTTGTTTCTTGACTTGAAACTTAGCTAAAAAATAGCTCATGGTAATAATGCCAAAAGCAGCAAGTGCAGACACGTTAACAAAAAAACCAGAAACTCTTAAACCTGATAGTTGATTAAAATGAGAATCGGCTGCCCAAGACTCTAAACTATTAGTAATAAGCAAGAATTCGGGTAGCAATCCCATGCCAACTGCCAACTGAATGATACAGTAAATCAAGTTAATTATTACTGCGATTTTGAACAGCTTTTCTAATTTCAAATCTAGTTTATAAGCAGATACATTTCCTAATTTTAAGATGCAAATGGTTACGGGAAGATAAAGTAACAACACTCTAGCACTACTCAAAGAATCACTCATTGAGCCATAATAAAATGCCCCAATTATAGGAAATAATAGCTCCAAAATCAAAAAGGGTAATATGGGTAACAAAGGTCGTATTTTTAACCGAGATTTTCCCAATAATAACCAGCAAGATACGCTAAAACTAGTAATAGCGATCGCTATTAAATCGGGGAATCTAATAAAGTTATCATTAATAATTTCAATTCCATAAGGATATGTAAAAATCAGGGATATAAAGTATAAAACTAATAGTTGTCTAATAGTTTTATTGATTGATATTTTATAGTTAGAAGATTGAATTTCCATAAATAAGTTTAATAATATTTTAAAGAATTTGGCTCTCAAGCAAAAAGAGGGGAATTATTAATGAAGTCTAGATACTGATTGCTAATCTGCTCGACAGAGAATTCATCTGCTCTAGATCGCAATCTAGCGGGATTTGAAGGTTGAGCTAAACTCTCCAAAATGGCTTTTGCTAGTGCTGGAGAATCTCTGACAGGAACTAACTTACCATATTGCTCTTCTGCTAAAATTTCCCCAGGGCCACTTGGGCAATCAGTAGAAACAACAGTAGTACCACAAGCCATAGCTTCCACTAGCACGTTACCAAATCCTTCCCAAGCTGAAGATAAGACAAATACACTCGCTTTTGCCATATAAGCATAGGGATTATCTACAAATCCAGGTAACAAAACATCTGCTTCTAAGCCTAAATCTTTAACTAAATCTTCTAACATCTGACGCTCTTTACCTTCTCCGAGAATTACCAAGTAAGCTGGCTGCTGCTTTCTGACAATTGCAAAAGCTTTAATCAGGTTAGTAAAATCTTTTTGCTGATGTAATCGCCCTACCCCCAAAACTATTGGTACTTCTAAGTTATCTAACTCAGGAATTGCTACAGAAGCTTGAGCCATTTTGGTTATTTCAGGAGTCACCACAGGATTGTAAATAACTTCAACTCGTTTAGGTGATATCTTAGTTGCTACTGCGATACTTTTGGCTACACCTTGAGAAGCTGCCACAATTAAATCTGCTTGAGGATATAAATATCGTCTCAAATAAGGAAGTAGTTTACGTCTGTTATAAGTGTAATTTTTTGCCTGCTGAGATACATCATTTTGTATCATAACCATAGTTTTAACCTTAGTTTTGGCAATATACTTAGCACCAATGGCGATTAAATTAGCTCCGCTTAAACTGGAAATTAACAATTTTGGTTGATACTCATTAAGATAGTCAACTAAAGGAAAAAAGCTGTGGACTAACTTTGACACTTTAAGGTCTACAATACGAACTCGATCGACAACTATATTCAGATAAGGACCTTCAGCTTTTGCTAAAACTAAATCTACAGCTAATCCTTTTTTAGCAAATTCGTTAGCTAAATTAACGATTACTCTTTGCGCTCCACCACCATGAAGTTCAGAAAGAAAAAAAGCAATGTGTTGGCAATTCATTGACTAATTTTTTGTTTGAGCTTAATTAATCCTGTAATTTTACCAAACCAGAGTAAAGATAAGCGTAAATATTCAGTTAATAGAGCAAAAAATACTTGAGGATTGCGACTAGTAGCAGTAGCTCGCTGCATCTCATTTAACATGGCAAAATTAATTCCATAAGAAACACCACCACTACGAAAAATTGCTAAAGTAGTTGTAGAAATTGCTGAACGCTCCTGCTTTATTTTCTCTGACATCACAATTCTTTCAGCAACAATCAGATATAAATCGCTCTTAAAGATGGATTTGCTATTTCTAATCCCTAAAAAACCTTGATGAGAACCTGGAACTTTGACTATATTAAGCATGGGATCTGATTGAGGTGTTGTTGCTGCTCTTTTAGACAAAGTTTCTTTATCTATTCGATAGAATAAAACACTGCTAAATAGATTAGATAATTGTTCCTGATTTGTCTTTTGAATTTCGTTAATTACTGTTGCTAAGCATTGAGAATCAAATAGAAGATCGTCGGCATTAATATGTAAAGTATAGTCTCCTGATGCAGCAATTGTACCTTTGTTCATCGCATCATAGATTCCCCGATCTGGTTCGCTCACCCAATAATCAAGATCGTCTTCATACTTTTTGATAATTGCTAAAGAATTATCGGTCGAACCACCATCGATTACTATGTATTCTAAATTAGGGTAAGAACTATTGACGATCGATTGAATAGTTTGTTCGAGATATTTTTCGCCATTAAATACTATAGTAATTACCGATACTAATGGTAGTTGATTCAGAGAATTTCGATATAAACCCTGAGTCCGTAATCCTCCTTCCCCAATACGTCGTGAATCAGGTGGGAGTGAAAATGTTGTTGGAAGAATATCTTTTGTTTTCGTAGTAGCAACTGGCTTTTGTTTTGTGAGAAAATTACTACGCTTTTTGCTTGTAGAATCTTTAGCTTTTTGAATATCTTGAAGTTCAAAAGGACAATCTATCGGTAATAGTTGATATAAATGATTAACTGTCTCCCAATAGCTACCTATGACAAAACGTTGAGGAACAGTTGCTATTTTTTGTTTTTGATTTAGTTTTGTTGTCGGTTCGCAGAGATAAATAATTAATTTATGTCGCTTGGATTCATTTTCTGGCTTTTTAGCTAGTAAAGTTGATTCACACCAGCCATGATCTACTAAATTTTGTTGCCAAATTTCTGAACCCCAAGCATAACGAAAATCGATGTCATAAATCTCACCAGTTTCTGCCAAACAAACCAAAGTTTTTAAATCCTGCCAACCAGTTAAATTAGAGATAGAGTGAGATTTTATCTCAATAATTTTTTGTTGTTGAACTGGAAATCCCAGACTATTTAAAAATGATAAATATTGAGTAGAATCATCCATACTATATTGAAATTTCAGCTTAATGGTATCAAATTGACGCTGTTTATTTTATCTCAGCGATCGCATTTTGGCTATTATCTGTTGACCGTTTTTGGATTAAGTTACGTATCATAATATATCGATTGGGTGTCAGTAAAAACATGAACAAAAGCTTGAACGTTTCTACGATTTCTTTTTTCGTTTTACTCAACATTAATAAAGTTGTCCAGTGAGATATTGTGGCTGCTCTTTGTTTGGTTAAAATCAAATTACGAATTAAATTAAAATAGAGATCGTTGAGAAAAATTCTCTTAAATTCTAGAGTATCAGTAAGAGAATCATGCCATTTATTGATTACTTGTTCTAAACCTTTGAGTCTGCGATCTATCGTTTGAGAGGTGCGAGTACTAAAGTGTTGTCTAAAAACAATTAGAGGTTCTGGGATACAATCAAAATCATTTTCTAGAGCAATTCTATACCACATATCCCAATCTTGAAAACTAACTAAATTTTCATCAAAAAGACCACATTTTGTAAAACAGCTATTAACAACAGTGACACTGCTAGTAGTAATCGGGCAAAATCGACCTAGATTCATAGCGGTAACGATATCTTGCTGGGGAAATTTAGCTGAGACTACTTGAGGAGGTAATTCATTACGATCCCAGCGTTTAATAAAACCTGAATAAATCAAACCAGCATTGGGATTTGATTGATGTTTTTGAATATGTTGTAATAGCTTATTAGGAAGCCACAAATCATCATCATCGAGAAAAGCAATTATATCTCCGTCTGCTTGTTTAATTCCAGTATTTCTAGCTGCATTTCCTCCCTGAGAATGTCTCTGATTTATCAGCACAAATCGGCTATCTTGCATTTTTGAGAGTATTGATTGGATTGCCGAAGCATCTGGAGGATAATCATTAACCACCAAACAATTAAAATGCTGATAAGTTTGCTGAGAAACACTATTAAGTGCCTGTTGAAGATAATCTAATCTTTTAAAAGTAGGAACAATAACAGTTACTTTCATATTTATCTAGTTTTACGGAAAAAGCTACATATAGCTAATTTATTTTTCGTTCATATTAGTCCAACTCGACGGATTATATTTTAAATTTTAAGTTAAATATCTAACTCCTGGAAATGTAATAACAATCTATTCTCTATTCCATATTCTTTGCCCTTACTTTTCACCACTGGTACTATCTGAAGCTAGTAATTGATGAAATATTGTGTTTAATCGATCGTTTAATTGATTAATGTCGTGTTCTTTAACGACAATTTCTCGCCCATGATTGCCCATTATTACCCCAAGATCGGGATTGAAAAGCAATTTTTTGATTTTTTCCGCTAATTGGTCTATGTCTTTTTCGGGAACGAGAAATCCCGATTTTCCATCTTTGACTAATTCTGGTATACCACTATGTAGGGTACTAACTATGGGTAAACCAACAGCAGAAGCTTCCATCAGAACTACAGGAATTCCTTCACAGTCACCCTGTTGACTAGTGACACTAGGAGCCAGCATAATGTCACTATTTTGCATTAGTTGTACGACTTCTTCTTGGGTTTTGCTCCCCAAAATTGTGACCCAATTACTCACATTAAGGTCTTCAATCAATTGTTCGAGTTGACTTCTAAGCTCTCCATCTCCGACTATCTGATACTCAAGTTGAGGATATTCTTTGGCAATTATAGCCACTGCTCTAATCCCATACTCAATGCCTTTCTTTTCTTTAAGTCTAGCTACAGTTAAAATCCGAGTTTTTTGCTTGGTTTTGGGTAAACGAGGACGAAATTCAAATTTATCCAAATCAATTCCCATTTTGTGTATGGTAATTTTACTTTCATCGCACCCCAAATCGATTAACTTTTGCTTCCAAGTGTTGCTAATAGGTAGCTGCAAATCTCCTTTTTCAAATAACTCAGCATAAAAATCACTATCATTATCGATCAGCATTTGGGAGATATCAACTCCATGAAAGGTCGTAACTATTTTCCCTTTCAGAAGAGCGATTTGTTTGAGAAACACAGCTAAATTACCTGTATGACCTAAGTGACATTGAATTATGTCATAGTCATCTCCACCAACAAAACTAGCAGCAGCATGAAAAAGTCTCAGAGAAAAGGCTTTTTTTCCGAGCTTGAAAAAATTTAAAGTTCTCAAAGCTTTCAGAAGCCTTAAAGGATTTTTATAGATGTTTTGTAAAATGAGCTTGATGGCAACTAGAAATCTCAGCAAGTAGTTGCGAGGAAAATCTCGATAAAAAGTATGTTGTAGTAAATTGTATTTAATTACATCGGCGTGAACTTTAGCTGCTTCTCTGGGTTTTACTGCATAGATATCAACTTGATGACCGCGATCGATTAAACCAGTAATTTGATTTAAAATAAAAGTCTCTGATAAGGCGGGAAAAGTCTCAACAATAAAAGCAATTCGCATATCTCTTATTTTTTTGATGGAAATGAACTACTACCACCTACCCTAATGGAACGAGATGGTAGTTTGAGTACTAATCATTTCTACACCCAAAATTTTTATTCTCTAAGTACAATTATCTATCAAGAGATTTTCAATTTCCATCCGAGCAGGTTCAGGGGGAATAAATTTTGGTATTCCAGTAGCAATGATGGCTATAGGAGCAATATATTTAGGAATATTTAGTTTGTGAGTAAAGTTAGAATATATTGTTTTATTTGCTTCTCTAGAG
The DNA here is from genome assembly GCF_900659865.1 of Hyella patelloides LEGE 07179. Lineage (GTDB taxonomy): Bacteria > Cyanobacteriota > Cyanobacteriia > Cyanobacteriales > Xenococcaceae > Hyella > Hyella patelloides. The sequence continues at coordinate 32,533 of NZ_LR213780.1, read as the reverse complement.
CCGATCAAATCATCGGCAAAATGATTCCAACAGACTCCTAAACCACATTTATGAGCTACTAAAACCATTTGCATGATAGCAGCACCTGCATCTATATATATAGAACGTTCTGATTTTCCCAATGCTCCATAAAAACGAGTATCCATACCAACAAATATTAATAATGGCGCGCTGATGCAGTGATTTTCTTTGATTTCTCTAAGGAGTTCTTTTTGTTCTGGTTCAACTAAAATTAAAAATCGCCAAGGTTGACGATTACCTGAAGTTGGAGCCCATTTCGCTGCATCAATCATCTGATGAGCAATTTGCCTAAATTCGGATTTACTTGGTTGTTCTGCTGACCAAACACGAACACTACGTCTAGCCCTCAAAAAATCAATAAATTCTGGAGCTAAATCTGAATTAAATTGGGGAGGTAAAATACTATTTTTTTGGACAAAATCCTGCTCCAAATTATCAAAGGCATGATAAATTTTCTTTGACCAAAGAAAAGTTGATTCATTGCTAGGATAGTTTCGACTTTCTAGAACTTGATAAATTAAGCCCAGCTTATGCCACTTGCTACGATAAATACTATATTTTGATTGAAGTATATTATTGTAAATTGTTTTTTCAATACGATGAGACTCATGGCGCATCAAACTAAGTAATTCATCGTCACTCAATTTTGCGAGTTCATCATACGTTACTTTACCTGTAAGATGACTTTTGCGTTTGACATATTTGTGGATAATTTTTCGGTAAAAAGGAACTAAGAAGGGAATTTTTTTGAGTCTATTTTTAATATTCATCATCAAAGAGCGTTGATAAAATAAAAAGACAAATAAGTACAAAATTTTTTCTTTTGGCAAATTTGAATGTTTTTATTGTAAACCTACAAGTTGAGGTATCTTATCAAAATAAGTCCCACTCCAGTCGATAGTTTTTTGACTTTCGATCTTTAAGCAATTTTCTACCAGTGAGGGAATCTCATCTAAGTTTTGGGCAAACATCACTGAAGGGATATCTTTAAACCAATGAATAGCGGAAGTCAATTTGTGATCTACAGTCTGCAACACGACACAGGGCTTTTGACATAATACGGTAAAGATTAAGCCATGATAGCGATCTGTGACCACTATATCGGCAGCGAGAAAATGCTTGAGGGTGTCATCCAAAGTTGCTTCTCGTCGCTCAATAGCGATCTCTTTTTCAAGGGTTGTATCATAATAAGTGCATTCATAGGGTAAACTGTCACCAATTTCCTGACGCTGCTTTGGTGTCAATGCCGATTCAATATCTAAACGCAAACAGAGTAAGATTTGGGGCGGGTCATTACGTTGCTTTGAAGATCGTAACGGTAAAGAAAGAACAAAATCAGGCATACAGAAAGTTTGAGCTTGGGGAAACAATTCTGCTGCCAACTCGCCACTGCGAGGATCGCGACCAATTAAGGTTAAGTTAGGATGGCTAGCATAGATACTACGGGAGATTTCTTTCTCGGCTTGACCACTAGGAGTATCGCTAAAGAAAATAGTTTGTGGCAAGCTAATTATCTGATTATTAGGAAAAGTGCTAATCATTTCTCGTCGCATTCCTTCCGACCACTTACCGCGATCTCCTAAATTACCTCCACTATGAAGGAAAAAGATATCGTCAGGTTGCACTAACCACTGTAGAGCAGGCAAAAGATAATGACCTCGATTTTTATCCATTTCGATCACAGGAAATTTGCTGAAATGTTTATTTAACCAAGCACGAATCGCAATTACTTGAGCATGATCTCCAATATTTTTTAAGTAGGGTGGAGGAGTGAGAGTGTAAATGATTTTTTTCTGGTTTTTAAGTTTTTTGTGGCTATAGGCAAAGGTCAAATTATCAATAATCCATTTGGGAGCAGTAACAGTTTTGTAGACAATTTTTTTTACTCGTCTGTATATTTTTGCTAAAGTAGTTTTCATGGACAATAAAATAATTAGATTCTTAAACTGTGACAATTATAGGTAGTGATTGGGTCAATTAGCGAACTGAACCAATCTTTTTTTCGAGTTTTTCTGACTAGAGGCTTTACCTATTTTCTTCGAGCAAAGAGAGTAGAAGCTACTTTCCTGTCAACTAGGTGTTGATTGAACATCTGTATTGTTCTTGAGCTTAAAAACTGCAAAATAACCCAGGGCAATTCGAGAAGATAAATTAGCTTTATCTATGATTTGCAATACTGGTTTTTGTTTCAAAATATAAAAACAACTATGTTGAAATAAACGTAAAATTTTAGTTCCTATTTTTTTAACAAATACTGCTATGTATTTAGGCAGAAATCTACAAATCATTCCAATCAAAACTTCAACTATTTTTGATACAACATCCACAAATACTCCAAAACCATTACCAAAATGTTTCAATAAAACCACCTCTAAACTTGCTTTTTCTGCGAGATGCTTGAGACCATGCGGTGTATAACGATAATAGTCAAATGGCTCTTCGTGTAAATGGTATAAAAAGGGTACGCTTAGAATTAAGTAGCCATCTTGCTTTAAAATTCTGCTAATTTCTTTCAACAATACTAGAGGTTCACTGATATGTTCTAAAACTGAAGTTGAAAAAACACAATCTACAGAGCTATCTTCCAAGGGCAAACTCTGGTTTAAGTTAGCAAAAACATCAACATATTTTGCCTCATGGTTACTTTGTGGCCAATCAATACAAGTTACTTTATCTACTCGATCTTTATACCATTCGTAATAAGGAACATTGCCACATCCTAAATCTACTAAATGTCCATGTAAATAAGATTTGTGTGAATCAACAACGCGAAAAGCCTCTAGTGTGATGTATAAACTCCCTGGAGCCATTCCTGACTCATCGACACAAAATTTATCACCGTAATTTTTAATCTTAGTGGGTTTCCATTCCGAGACGTTTTTCATGGCAATTGTTAGCTATTATTTTGGGTATTTTGTCAAAATATTCAGAGTTTTTTAATTTCTTTGATGCTTAATCGCGAAAAAGTTTTTTCTAATCTAAGATGCTTTCTCGTCTGATTTCAGTGTTTTACAATACCTATTAAGGGAATACAATAATTGAACAAAATTGACGCGGAATTTTTTTGAGTATTCTTTCTCCATTTACTTAGCTCTCAAAACTTGTGCCAGTTGTAGCATCTCCCAGAGAATATTTCTACCATTAGGCATCATAATCCAGATCAGAAGATAAAAAACAGAATATAGTCCTAAATCAATCAATATACTCACTAATATATTAATTCTTAAATATGAGACCAAATTAGTGTTTATAAGTATCATTGCTGCTCCTGTAGAAGCCAAAGCAGGAGGACAGAGAGTAGATATTAACTTGGTTAATTTTAAAGTGGTTTGATGGTAGCAATAGGCAAATCCCGCTATGAGGAAAATTGGTCGAGATAAGCCATAAATCGCAGCCACTCCCAAAACACCCCAACGCACCCCAATCAAAAATAAAATAACGTTAATAGCTGATGAAATAATCCCCCAACGCAATTGACGATCGACTAAGCCTAGTGATTGGTATGCCCAGCCTAAACCAACACCAATAGTAGAGTTAAAAGCAGCAGGTAACAGAAATTGAAAAATGGGAACTACTTCTAACCACTGTTCCCCTAAAACTAGCAAAATTGCTTTATCTGCTGAGGCAAATAAAAAGCCAATCAAAGGCATTCCCAGGGTACTAATTAATAAAATTGCCTTGTAGTAATATCTGCGGTATTGGTGGGGATCATTTTGTAAACTGCATAAGGCAGGAAGAGCTACATTAGTAACTGGAGCATTAATCTGCTGAATTGGTAACAACACTAATTGATAAGCTTTGGCATAAAGACCGAGTTGTTGTGAACCCCAATAACGACCAATCAAAATATTATCAAGATTGCGGGAAAAATAATTAACTAAATTAAAGCCTGTTACATTTCCGCCAAAAGCCAGCATTGATTTAATTCCCGAATCTTTAACGGGCATTCCTGGTCGCCAACTGCAAGCCCACCACACTCCCAATGCATTACCCGCAGCTGTCACAATTTGCATTAACACCAATGCCCAATAACCCAACCCGTACCAAGCAGCGATCGCTGCTGCTATAACACCAGACAGAGTAGATATAATTTCAATCTTTGCTAGATCGCCAAAATGCATCTGTCGTCGCAATAATGCTTGATGCTGTACTGTCAAACCACCAAAAATAAAAGTACTGGCTAAGGCAATAGTAATTCCAGTTAAGCGAGATTCCTGATAGAACCAAGATGCAACGGGTGCTAAGGCCACTACTATCGCTGCTGCCAGACAACTAATAGCAAAATTAATCCAAAATAAGGTACTGACTTGCTGGTGGTTAATTTCTGCTTTCTGTATAGTAGCGTTAGCTAGTCCTAAGTCTTTGAACAATTTGGCAAAACCAATCGCTACTGTCACCATCCCAATCAAGCCGTAATCTTCTGGTAAGAGCAATCTGGCTAAAATTGCTGTCGATCCCATTTGAATTACAAATTTACTAGCTTGGGCAGCAATAGTAACCGCACCACTACGAACCGATCGCTTTTTAAGGTCTGTTTTTAAATTGTCATTGCTGAAATACTCTCTAGATTTGTTAGATATAGAGCTTTGATTTTGTTTTGACACTAATTAACCTTAATTAAACTTGCCAATCTTCAGTACTATGTAAAAATAGCATAAATTATCTTGAGTGTTGAGCTATTAGAAAAAATTGCCTCATAACAATTGGCGTTGCTGATTTGAGGTCTGAAATCAATAATGACAAAGTTCGTAGACGGGCGATATAAACTTTTGAGGAGACCTCAACAGCGTGATTGGATAAGCACAGGGTACACCAGCATCCCTCACGCTCAAAAGACACGCCCTCCTCTAAGCTAATAGCTATAAGCTAATAGCCTTCTAAAGATTTATAAAAAAGCTCTAATTATTAAAATCATACTGTGATTCAGCAACGCCTAACAATTTAGTCTGCTCAAAAGTTTCTGAGATTATCCTTTTCTAAGTAGATAAGACTTACAAAATCATGAATCTAAAAAACCAAAGGCAAAAATTAAAAAAGAAGGCTATTCCTTGGATATTTAAACTCAAAAATCTCAACAAACAACAATTTAACTGCCCAGTGTGCAATTATACTGGTGCTTTTAAAGACGTTAATCCCCCCACTGGTTATCGAAAACACGCCCAGTGTCCCCAATGTCGTGCTTTAGAAAGACATCGTATTCACTATGTAGTCGTTAAACAGCTATTAGAAAGTATGGATACTTCAAATTTAAGTATGCTGCATTTTGCTCCAGAAGCTTTTTTTCGAGATTTGTTTGCTACCAAATTTGAGAAATATGAAACAGCCGATCTATATATGCCCAATGTCGATTATCAAGTTGATTTACAGAACCTTCCGTTTGCCGATCGAAGCTACGATTTCATTTTTGCTTCCCATGTTTTGGAACACGTATCAGACGATCTCAAGGCAATCTCAGAAATTCGTCGCATATTAAAGCCTCATGGGATCGCTGTTTTACCAATACCTTTAGTTGCCGAAACGACTATTGAATATCCTGAACCTAATCCCTATGAAGAATATCACGTAAGGGCTCCTGGTTTAGATTATTTTGATCGCTATGAACTTTATTTTAATAAAGTCGAGCGCATTAGTTCCGATTTATTACCTCAAAAACACCAATTGTACGTTTATGAAGATCGTAGTCAATGGCCGACTAAAGAATGTCCTTTACGACCAGCTATGTATCAGGAGAAGTACCTTGATATTGTTCCAGTTTGTTATGCCTAAATTTGATTGCTATTGATGCTTCAACAACCCAGTAATTTTGCTTAATTAAATAAAACAAAATTGGACTAAGTATTAACACTAATAACACCTAGTCCATAGTCCAACTAAAAAAATTCGGTTTTTGGCTCAATAAGGGTAATCTTACATCATACCCATACCGCCCATGCCACCCATACCGCCCATGCCACCCATGGGATCCATTCCACCACCACCAGCAGGCATTGGAGGTTCGGGTTCGGGTTTTTCGACGACTAAAGCTTCAGTGGTTAAGACCATCGCTGCAATAGAAGCTGCATTTTGTACCGCAGAACGTACTACTTTTGCGGGATCGACAATTCCCGCAGTAACCATGTTTTGTAATTTGCCAGTAACAGCGTCGTAACCAACATTGAATTCGCTATCTTTAACTTTTTCGACAATTACTGTGCCTTCTACTCCAGAATTATCAGCAATCTGACGTAAAGGAACTTCCAACGCTTTGGCGAAAATATCCGCAGCAACTTTTTCTTCGCTATCACTGAGTTGCTCTTTGTATTCTAAAACTTTCTTTCCAAGGTGAATTAAAGTTGTACCACCACCAGGAATAATACCTTCTTCAACGGCTGCTTTGGTAGCGTTAAGAGCATCTTCAATGCGGAGTTTGCGATCTTTTAGCTCGGTTTCGGTTGCAGCACCTACTTTAATAACTGCCACACCACCAGCAAGTTTAGCGATGCGTTCTTGTAACTTTTCACCGTCGTATTCAGAATCGGTTTCAGCTAGCTGTTTGCGGATTTGAGCTACTCGTTTGCCAATTTCTTCGCTTGTGCCACCACCAGAAACAATAGTAGTATTTTCTTTATCAATGGTTACTTTCCCTGCATTACCTAACATTTCTAGGGAAACTGCGTCTAAGCTTAAGCCTACTTCTTCGGAGATTAGCTGACCACCAGTAAGGATGGCAATGTCTTGCAACATTTGTTTTCTGCGATCGCCAAAACTGGGAGCTTTGATAGCTGCAACGTTTAAAACACCTCTAGCTTTATTCACGACTAGAGTTGCTAGAGCTTCTCCATCAATGTCTTCAGCAATAACTAGTAATGGTTGACCACCGCGAGCCACTTTTTCTAGTACGGGAACTAGATCGGCTACGGCACTAATTTTTTTATCAGTAATTAAAATTGCAGGGTTTTCAAACTCAACAATTTGTCTTTCTTGATTTGTGACAAAGTAAGGAGAAATATAGCCTCGATCTATTTGCATCCCTTCTACCACATCAAGTTCAGTAGCTAGAGATTTTGATTCCTCTACGGTAATTACCCCATCTTTGGTAGCTTTTTCCATTGCTTCAGCGATGATGTTGCCGATTTCTTCATCATTACCCGCAGAAACACTAGCTACTTGGGCAATAGCACCACCTTCAACGGGAGTAGCTAAGGAGATAATTTCTTGTACCAAGTAAGCAGTAATTTTTTCTAAGCCTCTTTTAAGTGCCACAGGGTTAGCTCCTGCTGCAACATTTTTGAGCCCTTCTTGAATCAATGCTTGAGCAATCACAGTAGCGGTGGTTGTGCCGTCTCCTGCATTATCATTGGTTTTGGCTGCTACTTCTTGGATCAGCTTAGCACCAGTGTTTTCTAAAGGATCTTCTAATTCAATTTCTTTGGCAACCGTAATCCCATCATTGACAATTTGGGGTGCGCCAAACTGTTTTTCTAATAAGACATTACGACCTTTGGGGCCTAGAGTAATTTTTACGGCATCAGCTAAGGCGTTAACTCCTTTTTCTAATGCACGTCGGGATTTTTCATTGAACGAAACAATTTTCGCCATATCAGTTTACTTTCTCTTTAGTTCCGTTGTGTCTTCATCTGCAAATTTAGCACTCTACTGTTTAGAGTGCTAATAATAAATTCTATAGTTTTGCGACTCAACTAGCTGGTACGGATATCTAGAAAACAAACATGGCTATTTTTTCTGCCAAGAAAGTGACTGCCAAAAAAATTAGACAATTACGTAAAAAATCTACTTTCTTTTCGAGATTGAGCATCGATTTTTTAGTTCCTGTCAACATTCGATTAACTTGTTGCTGTCGTTCTAAATCTCTGGCGTTAATTTGTTTTTCCCAGATATGGGGATCGAAATCAACTTCCCGTTCAAAACGATCGCTTAGAGAGTTGAGACCTTGATTCATGCGATCGCCAACTCGCTGCTGAAAAACTTCTAATCCTTTACGAAAGTCTTGTTTAAGACTATCAATCTGCCGTTCGAGCTCATTAAATAAATCTCGGCGAACCAGATCGTTTTTGCGTAGCATTTCGGCTTCTAGCTTTTCAACAGTTCTTTGGGAGCTATTTTGAAAGCGAGATAACTCTTCTGTGGTTACAGGAGGTATATTATTGAGGCTAGACAAGATTTTTTCAAATAACCCAGGGCCTAACTGAAAATAACCCCTTTGTACGTAACGAATGGTATCAGAAATTTCTTGCCCAGAAGTGGTTTTTAATAAATAACCCCTTGCTCCTGCTTTAACCGCAGTATCAATACTATCGCGATCTTCACAGGCACTCAAAATAACAACTTTAGTCTCCGCAAAATCTTGAGCAACTTGATACGTCAGACTAAAGCCATTCATTTCTGGCATTTCTAAATCTACCAGGGCAATATCGGGACGATTCTGTTGAATAAACTTGAGGGCTTCAATTCCATTGGCTGCTTGTCCAATGACTTGAAAATCAGCTTCTTTTTCCAAAATTGCTTGAATTGCTTTTCTGGTGAAACTCTGATCGTCCACTATTAGGATACGGATCATTCAAAATATCCTCGTCAAATGTATTTTTAGTAATTTTGATTAGTAAAATTGAAATGTCAAAATTTTAGATAACCATTGCGGTTGCCATCGGCTAACAACTGATTCTTCATGCTCTTCGCCAAAAGAAAGTCGAGCCGTCTGTCCGACACTACAATATTGCTGACCACTTAAAAGGTCTACAGAGGAAGGAACAGTAACAACCACCCTTGAATAGTTACCTGCTGTGACTGTGGGGGGAATCTGAGTTGAAATAGCCCTTTGTGTTGAACCATTGTAAGAGTCTTGTTGATGACTACTCAAAGACTCAATCAAACTAATCTTACCTGTTAAAGATAAGTTTCGATCCGCTACAGTTACGGTAACTGGTTCTTGGGTATCAATTTTGCTGACGATTTCAGGGTTAACCGTAGCTTCGATCCACAGATAATTGCAGTCAATTATAGTGGCAATTGCTTCAGAACTCTCGACTATTTCTCCTTCTGAATATTGGTGAGTATAAACTGCTCCTGTAATGGGGGATTTAATCGGGATTGACTGAATTTCTGCTGCTTGAGAAATAGCTGTAACCAGTTCATTTTGCAGATTAGCCAATTCTTCTTGTAGGAGATTTACAGAAATTTGTTGATTTTCAATTTGCTGTTTTAGCCGAGCAATTTTTTGTGATAATTGATTTTTTAACTGTTGTTTACCTCCTGTAATTTCTTGCTTTAGTAGTTCATATTCTTGGCGAGTACTCTCAAGATTGACAGTTATCTCTTCAATCGCTAGTTTAGCCAGGTTCCACGAGTTTTTTGCCGAATTCAGTTGTGCCTCAGAAAGCCGATTCTGTTCGGACATCTGCTGTAAATTTTCATAGTTTATTTTGGCAGAATCTTCTCGGAGTTTTGCGGTTTTGAGGGCTGTTTCTTGATATTTAATTTGATTGAGATGGAGACTTCTGATTAAGGTGTCCACTTTTCCTGAAGGATTATTTACCGATTCTTGCTCCAGACTTTGTAAACTGACTTCTAAAAAAGAAAGGGATTGCCGAGCCACAGTTTCCTGTTGTTTTTTTAACTCTATTTGTTCTTGTAGTTGGGTTGTTATGGGCTGATAGCGATCGCCTAATAAGGGTTCAATCGTCGCTACTACACTCTCTGCATTTACGGATGCACCTTGGGGATAGTTTATTTTGGCTAGTTTGCCCCGTATTGGGCTATTAATAGGGATTGTTTTGCCATTGATTACGGCATTTTCGATTACTACTTGAGGAGAACGTTGAGAAATAACCGACATGACACCAATAGAAATTGCTAGCAATCCGAAACTAGCGATGCTAATTGCCGAAAAATAGCGATTCAATCCATTCTTTTCGACAGAGTCTTCTTCTTTTTCTTCTGGAGGTAAAGATAAGGGAGGCTCCAACTCATCTTCCACAGGCATCAACAAATGTGGGGAAGGTTTGAATTCAGAAGAGTTGACTTCGGGTTTAATGGCTGCGCGATTAGCAATTGTATCAGAAGAGTTTTGTGGAGTAGTAGGAGTATCTAAAATTCCCCATTTTGGAAGTTCTTGATACTCCGATGCCTCACCAAAAACAATTTCTGATTCGTCAGTGCTGAGTTCAGATAAAGTCTGAGAAATTTGTGGAATAATATTTTCATAAGCGGTGTTGGCAACATGAGTATCTCCTTTACTGACTGCATGAATGGCTTCAACCATTTCTTGTAGAGGAGTATCTTTCAGTAAATAACCTTTGACACCCATTTCTAGAGATTGGATTAAATGCTGCTCATTTACTCCATCGCTAAAGATAATAACCTTGACTTCTGGATACTTGTTACGAATAATAGCGACAACATCAAATCCTTCGATTTCGGATAATTTGATGCTAAGAAATAGAATATTGGGATTAACCTCCTCAATTTTAGAAATAGCAGCATAACCATTATCAACTGCTGCTACAATCTCAATATCTGGCTCAGACTCTAATAGAACTCTCAAACCTTCTCGAATTACTTTCTGTTCATCTACCAGAAGAATGCGAACCATAATTAACTACTTTACTAACTAACAAATGTTTAAAGTTTAAAAACGAGAGCGACAAACAAAATAAATAATAGGTAAAAAAATAAATATTAATTACTCAAGACAAAACTAAATTTCTTGATTAGGGTGGGGTAACAGTAAAATTGTTTTTATAATCAACTCCGTTTAAATACTTAAAGTTAGCTACTGCTCAATTTTTTCGTACTACATTACATTAATTTTTACCACTACTTTGCGATTGATAAAGGATTTTTTCCGTAAATTTACTGAATCTTCACGTAATAGATAATAATCTAAGAAGTCAGAGTTATTCATAGAATAGTAATTTTTTCGTGAAAAACTCAGTATGGACGAGAAAGAAGAAATTTCCTCGCTATGTTCAATCACGCTTCGGTAAACTAAAGAACAGATTTTATAATGAGGATGAGCGCGATCGCTTAAAAAAAAGATGATAAATAGTAGTATTTGGGAACTAGATTTTTATTCCCGTCCCGTTTTGGATGAAAATCAGAAAAAACTCTGGGAAGTCTTAATTTGTGAAAGCCCTATTGATGTCACAAATACAACCGAACAACTATTTAAGTATACAGAATACTGTCCTAGTAAAACGGTTAATTCCCTCTGGTTGCGAGAAGCTATTGAAAAGGCGATCGCCCAAACGGGAAATACGCCTAAAAAAATCCGCTTCTTTCGCCGTCAAATGAACAATATGATTACCAAAGCTTGTGAAGATGCGGGAATTGCTGCTGCTCCCAGTCGTCGCACCTATGTTTTAGAAGAATGGCTGAAAAATAGGTATCAAGAAGTATACCCCCAAGAACCTGGTTATGATGCCAAAGCTGCTAATTCTACTTCTGTCAAGTATCCCCCGCTAAATGCAATTGCTTTACCCGATGCGGTACGAGGAGATAAAACAGATCGCTGGGCTTTTGTGAGTTTAGAAGCGTCTGCTTTTGCAGAGATGCCAGAGTGGGAAATTAGCTTTGGGGAATCTTTTCCCTTATCTGTGGCGGAAATTTCTCCTGAAACTAAAATACCTGGTTTTATTGTCTTTTCTCCCCGCGCTATTCCTTTAGCTGCTTGGATGTCTGGTTTGGAAATGGGTTATTTGCAACTAGAAACAGGCGATCTCTCTAAATTGCGTTTAGAAACAGGAGCTAGTGATAGTTGGATTTTAGCCAACCTAACCAATAAACAAACATTAGCAGAAGCTCAAGGATTTGCTCAGGCAAAGAGTCAAGCTAATAATGTCCATTTCTTAGCCGTACAGTCCGATCCTAATTCAGAATCTTTTGCTGGATTTTGGCTACTAAAAGAATAAGAGCTTTAGTAATTTTGAAGTATTAGATAAGATACTATTCGCTACTTGCTGTTCGTTACTATTTTTGGCGTTGCTGATTTAGCGAACGAGTGCGCGACGGCGAAGCCGAGTCCTTTAGGGGTCTTGGGGGTTTCCCTCAATGAGCAACTCGTTCAAGACAGTAATGTCACCCAAAATAATACGGTTCGTAGCTATAAGCTTTCTTGCTATAAGCTTTCTTGCTTTGAAATAATTTTGAATAACAGCATAGATTAGTAAAAACTTGTCTCAGCATTATGCATTCACCAACGCCCTATTTTTTGGAGATTTTTGAATTTCAGAGAAAGTAAAGTCAGACAGCTCTTCTTTCTTCATCCTTCATCGTTATATCATTATGAACTCTGAATCTATTATCACTGCTCAAAACGTCGAAAAATGGTACGATAACAACTTTCATGTGTTGCGGGGGGTTGACCTGCAAGTTAATAAACAAGAAGTTGTCGTAATTATGGGGCCTTCTGGTTCGGGAAAATCAACTTTTATTCGTACCTTTAATGCTCTAGAACCCTATCAAAAAGGACAAATTGTTATTGATGGAACTAAACTGTCTAACGATTTAAAAAATATTGAAACTATTCGCCGAGAAGTGGGAATGGTATTTCAACAATTTAATTTATTTCCCCATTTGACAGTTTTACAAAATGTTACCTTAGCTCCTATTTGGGTCAGAAAATGGTCAAAAAATAAAGCTGAAGAAGTTGCGATGCAACTATTAGAAAAAGTTGGTATTTTAGAGCAAGCAAGTAAGTTTCCTGGTCAACTTTCAGGGGGACAACAACAGCGTGTTGCGATCGCTAGAGCCTTGGCAATGCAACCCAAAATTATGTTATTTGATGAGCCGACATCAGCTCTCGATCCTGAAATGGTAAGGGAAGTTTTGGATACGATGCGTAATTTAGCAGAGTCTGGAATGACGATGGTTTGTGTAACTCATGAGGTGGGTTTTGCTAGAGAAGTGGCAGATCGAGTAGTCTTTATGGATGAAGGAACGATCGTCGAAATTGCTACTCCTGAAGATTTTTTTAATAATCCTCAAGAAGAGCGATCGCAAGAATTTTTGTCTCAGATATTATAACGGCTTTCTATTAGCTTCCTCAGCTAAATATTGAGTAAAATTCATCTTGTCTATTACCAGTTGCCTCTTATTTTCAAAATTTCCTTATTTACAACGGTAATTACTATTTTATTTCGTTACACTAGCTAATAATTGTACTTTGGGAGAAGACAAAAATTGAGCTATTTAGCTAACAAAATAGTATTATTGATACTCTCTTTTTGCTTTGTTTTAGTAACTCCTGTATTAGCACAGCAACCAACAGTTAACTTGCCTGACTTTTCGGTCAATGATATTCCCATTTTTTCGCCTTTTGAATTAGAAGAAGATCGTGCAGCCGTAATTTTAGATGGTAGAGAGCTTTTTCAAATAGGTAGTTTTGTTAATCAAAATAACTATATAACGGCAATTCAACGAGCAGCAGATATTAATAAAAAGCTGAAAAAGGCAGTAAATGCGGATAAACCTCCTGAATTAGAAATTAAAAATCTTAATGGATTACCTATTATATTTTTAAATGATACTTATCTATTTACAGTAACTTCTAAAGAAATAACTGACGGAGAAAAGACAGAAAATAAAGCTAATTATTTAAAAAAGATAATTAGAAACTCCATTATTACCGCACAGCAAGAAAGAACGAAAAAATATCAATATAGCAATTATGTTGTTGCTATTATTATAATGGCGATCGCCGTTATCTTGAATCGCATTCTAGACCTTTTAAAAACTCACTCGTTAATCGAAACTTGGAAAAATTTAGTTCCTGTTCTGAGAGCTAAATCTTCTCCTGATACTCTAGAATTGAGTTTTTTGTCTAAAGTAAAATTAGGCTTAACTAAAACTTTACTGTGGTTAACTGCTGCTTTCTGGATAACTGATTTATTTCCTTTAACTAGAAGACTACGCTACGAAATCTTAAGTAGTCTTTGGAATGCCTTAAATTCGCCCTTGTTTTCTTTAGGAAATCAAAATTACTCTATTATTAGTATTTTAATTTTACTGGGATTATTTTGGGGATTAATTTCTCTGATTAAAACTATTACCAATTTATTGAGGACTCGTATTCTTAATCACACAGGAATGAGTCGAGGTTCTCAAGAAGTAGTTTTTATTATTGTTCAGTACGGCTTAGTTTTTCTTGGCACAATTATCTTATTGCAAATTTGGGGGTTAAATCTAAGCTCTTTAACTATCTTAGGTAGTGCTTTAGGTGTTGGTATTGGTTTCGGGTTTCAAGACATCGCTAAAAATTTTGCTAGCGGTTTAGTCTTACTATTTGAACGTTCGGTACAGGTAGGCGATTTTATTGAGGTTAATGGTTATAAAGGAACTGTAGAAAGAGTAGGTGCAAGAAGTATTGTTTTAAGAACTTTAGATCGCATATCAATTATTGTTCCTAACTCCAGTTTATTGGCGGATGAAGTAGTAAATTGGACTCATGAAAATTCAATTTCGAGATTACATTTGCCAGTAGGTGTTGCTTATGGTTCTGACACCGAAGCAGTAAAATCTGTCCTTTTAGAAGCAGCAACAACCCAGATTGAAGTATTACGTCATCCTGCACCCCAAGTCCTATTTGACGGTTTTGGAGATAGTTCTTTGAATTTTAAGCTATTAATTTGGATTTCTGAACCAAGTCACCAAGTATTTATTAAAAGCGATATTTATTTTCAGATTGAGAAGTTATTCCGCGAACGTGAAATAGAAATTCCCTTTCCCCATAGAGATATTGAAATCCGTAACCCCAACCTATCCATAGGGTTATCTGGTGAAGTAGAAAAAGCTCTAATGCATTGGTTAAAAAAATCCCCTGATAATCAAGACATTAGCAAATAAAGATTTTTAAGCTCATCCCATGCTTCACATACTTAATGCATATCTTTTTTTGTTTGGAAACTAGACAAATTATAGAAAGCAGAGGGTTAAGGAGATGAAAATTAGATGGCAAAAATTATTGATTAATGTTTCTTTATGGGCGATCGCTGAAATCACTTTAAATATTGTTGAGTTAGATACTATTGCCGACTACAGCGAGTTTTTAGAAATGAAAGAAGAAATGGAAACCGTTATAAGTGCAATTGCCTATACATAAAGGAGCGAAGCTCCTAGCTATAAGCCATAAGCCATAAGCTATAAGCCAGTTACAAGAAGTTTTAAACATCTCGTAACTGTAGACTACATAAACTTGTGAAGGTAGGGGTCTTGAACCCTTCTAGCTTAGAGCCTAGTCCTAAAGGATACCGCTTCGCATAAGCTTAAAGCTTTTTGATAAAGAGAAAATTTTCTTTATAAAATTATTATAAGTTTCTCAATTAAGCAAAAATTAAAATTAAAATATTAAAGTTAAATGAATCAGCAATTATCCCTCAATACAGTCATCCAGGTGATGCAGGTTTAGATTTATTTTCTATAGAAGAACAAACAATCTTACCAGGAGAAAGCAAGCTAATACATACAGGAATAGCTATCGAGTTACCATTAGGAACAGAAGCACAAATACGTCCTAGAAGTGGATTAGCATTAAAGCATTCCATAACAGTTTTAAATACTCCAGGAACAATAGATACAGGTTATCGTGGAGAAATAGGTGTAATTTTAATCAATCACAGTCAAGATAATTTTTCGGTTTTTAAAAGTATGAAAATTGCTCAAATGGTAATTACTTCTTTTATTAGCGTAGAGATAGAAGCTGTAGATAAGTTAAATATTTCTGCTAGAGGAGATGACGGTTTTGGCTCAACAGGAATGGTTAAATAGGGTTAGCTGAAAAAGTTTTTTGTTGAAGTAATAAGTCTTTTATTATTCTTAATAAACAGTATATTTATCAATATTTTTGTAATAGTTATTTTTGCTAATTTCAATTTTTAATTTATGATTAAATTTTCTGTCATAGTAGCTAAATCATTTAATTGTGCTTCTAAATCCCAAGCTTTTTGCTGATAATTACGCTTTTTAACTAAAGCAGCGCGGGCTAAATCTTCTCTATTTTGTTGTAGAGCTTGTTTCGCTACTTTTTCCCAGGAGGTTATTTCTTGAAGAGTTTGTTTATATTCTGGCTGAACTTGTTCCCAGACTGTTTTAATATCATGGAGAGCATCTTGCATTAATTGTTCTCCATTACGATTATCTGTTTTTTTCAGCGATCGCTTTATTAAATCGGATAATTTGCTAGTATTAAATTTACCCATAGCAGGAACGAAATTACGAATTTGGATACTATCACTAATACCTGTTTTACACCAAGTAGCAAAATGTTCGCAATTATTAAATAAAAAATTATATTTATCTTCTCCTAGTCTACTTTCTGCTCTGGAAACTACGACCTCTGGAATAAAACAAAATCCCTGACTGTAGTTTTTAATTGAGACAGGGTTACCCCGACTAAAAACTGCAAAAGTTGTTTTTTCGACAATTTCACTAGGTTTGCGATAATGAATTACTGTACCATCTCCGCAATCTATCCCATGATGTTGATACACTCCTTCCTGATTCCAAAGATTTCGATAAACATATAATTGATCGCCTTTCATAATTTAGTTGTTAGTTTTTAGTGGGTAGTAGATAGTTGCTACTTATTACTTATTACTTATTACTTATTACTTATTACTTATTACTTATTACTTATTACTTATTACTTATTACTTATTACTTATTACTTATTACTTATTACTTATTACTTATTACTTATTACTTATTACTTATTACTTATTACTTATTACTTATTACTTATTACTTATTACTTATTACTTATTACTTATTACTTATTACTTATTACTTATTACTTATTACTCATTACTTATTACTCATTACTTATTACTCATTACTTATTACTCATTACTCATTATTTGTCTGACAATAACTGATTAAAATTCTAATACAATTTGCGATCGCACCTAAATGGGCAATTTCGTAACCGTGGGTATTTTGGGTAGGAAAACCCAAGCAAGCTGCGCGAGCTACATGACCAAATTTCATGGCAATGGAAGCATCACTACCAAAACCGCTAATCGCAGCATATTGTATCGAAGTGTTGGCTTTTTTGGCTGCTTGTTGGATTTCTTGATTTAAAAATTCATCATAGATACCATAACTGTCTTGAGCTAATAGTACAGGGGTCGCTCCTTCTTCGATAGGATATTCAGGGGAAAGGGGACAAATTTCTAGAGCAATTAGAGCATCTAAAGTCTGATTTTGGGTAAAATACAATGCGCCTATCGCGCCTACTTCTTCTTTCGCGGAAGCCACCAGATAAACATCCACTACTGGCTGTTTGAGATATTGTGCTAAAGCGAGTAAAATTGCTACCGATGCCTTGTTATCTAAAGTGTAGCTAGCAATATAATCTTTAAGGCGAAAAGGCTTTTTACGATGTTTTCCCACCAGTACTCTACTTCCAGGGCGAATTCCCGCTTGTTCTAACTCTTCTGGAGTGCATTTGGTTTCTACCCAACTATCTTCCCAAACTACAGGAGTATCTTCTTGTTGCGCTCTTTGAGGAGACTCATGGGAAACGTGACGTGAGCCAAAAGAAAGTATACCATGAATTGTTTTGCGATCGCCTATAATATCTACTACTCCTTCGCCATAAATCCAAGGAAAAGAACCTCCCAAGCGACGAACTTGTATTCTTCCATTGTTTTCAATAGACTTGACAATAGCCCCAATTTCATCTTTATGTCCCGTAATTGCCACTGCTTTTTCTGAGTTTTGACCCTCAATCTTGGCAATTATATTACCTGCTCTATCTTGCCATGTCTCCACTCCCAAACTCTGAAATTTAGCCATTAACAGACGATCTACTTCTGTTTCCACACCACTAGGAGAGTGTTGCAAAACTAATTCTTCGATAGTTGTAAAAAGAACGTCGTAATCAATTAAAGGTTGATGAGAATTTGAATTTTGTGTCATTGTTAGCTTGCTTCGCTTAGAGGTAGTAGGGAGTAGGGAGTGGCTTACAAGGGTAAGTTTTTAACAAAAGAGTGAGTAGAAACTGTAATTAAGTAGCAAAATCTGCCGATCTTTGTAGTCTAATATACAAGAAAATGCCAAAAAATTCTCTTAATCATCAAAGAGGGATGACCATAAGGCTTAGTTTCACTCTTCCCTATCTCGTCTTTGAAAATGGCGATCTCGGCTCTGCCGAGGCGCTGCGCGATCGAGACTTTAGTCATAGGAAAATATACTTATTTGTATCAACGAAAGTTAGAGGTTCTTTATATCGTTTGTTGAGGGTAGATTTGAGACGTTTGTTAGATGTTTACATTCTGAGAAATTTCTAAGATGAAGTCACCGTTACTCCGCCTTAAAAGCGACGAGACCCTGCGTTATGCGCGACGGCGAAGCCGAGTCCTTTAGGGGAGCGGTATCCTTTAGGGCGGCGTAAGAGGTGCGACCCTGCTGACGTTTCGTCAGCCAAGGAACGCGCACCTAGCAAGGGAATGCTCGTCAAGACAAGACGGAGCCTGCGGTGATCGTTGGTCAGTTCTTAAGAGAACAAACCTCAAACACAGCACAAATCACAAACTAAGGAGAAATCTCATTATGAGTAGCGAACAAATCATTTCCCAAAACAAAACGAACCACAAATCAAAACCTTTTTTTTGCTGAAGTTCAATAATAAATGAAAGTGCATACTTATAGCTTTGTGAACCTACCCTTATGAGGCAGAGAATGGAGAGTAAGGAAGAGAAAATCAATGAAGACACTCTATGAATATTAATTAATATTACTTCACTTGGAATAATTACCCTTCTCTTCTCTAGTTTTTCTCGATTGCTAGTTATTCATAAAGTAATCCATGAACTCTCTGAAAACAAATAATTAATTTTTACTTAGTTGTACTTTCATAGAGGAGTTATAGTTTATATGATTCAAAAAACAATTGAAGAGCAACTATTTTTGGTAGTTGCTGAAAACTGGAATTTAGAGCTTTTGTATCAAGATTTAGCCAATGTTAAACGAGTTAATATAACTAGAAAAGCCAAGCTCAGTCCAATAGAAAAAGCAATGTTACGAGGTTTATTAGCTGGATATTCTCCTAAAGAAATAGCTAGTAAATTATATTGGACGGCTGCTTCTGTAGGGGTTGAATTAAGTAAGGGAATATATCGTTATGTTGAAGCTTTAACTGATCGAGAAAGTAACGCTCTAAAAAGTTGGCGAGATGTGGCGAAATGGCTGGAAGAAGCAGGATACAAAACAAAAAATAAAACCCACAATATATCTATAAACTGCGGAGAATTACCAGAAGTTACTCAATTTTATGGTCGAGAACCAGAATTAACTCAGCTTAAACAATGGATTGTAGAAAAGCGCGATCGCTTAGTCATGTTATCAGGTATGGTAGGTATTGGCAAAACGACTTTGGCTGCTCACTTAACTCAGGAAATTAAATCTGATTTTGAGTGTATTATTTGGTGTAATCTGAAGTATCAATCTTCGCTATCTCATATTTTAGTTGAGATTCTAGATGTTTTATCTCCCAATGGAAAAAGTAATGATACTGTTGTTGATATTAATATTCAAATTAATCAACTTTTAAAATATCTACAAGAACAGAGATGCTTGCTTATTTTGGATGGGCTTGAAAATACCATGTCTGCTGGTAGTTTCGCTGGTTTTTATCAAAAAAAATATCAAGAATATAGTCAGCTAATGAAAAGAATAGCTACAGAAAATCATCAAAGTTGTTTACTAGTTACCAGCCAAGATGAGCCTATCGATATGCCACTACTGCAAGGAAATAATGTTCATACTCTTAGCTTAAATGGTTTAGGAGAAGCAGCAAAAAATATTTTTCTTGAGCGAAATCTATCCTCTTTTCAATTTTGGGATGAGTTGATTTCTTGTTATTGTGGTAATCCTCTAGCTTTAAAATTAATAGCAGCTATAATCAGAGATTTATTTAATGGTAATGTGGCTTCTTTTTTGGATGCCAATAACAATCAAACATCAAACATTTTACCTATTTATTTTAAAAAACTTTTTGAACAACAACTAGAAAGATTATCTAACTTAGAAATAGAAATTTTACGTTGTTTAGTTAGTAATAATCGACCAATCTGCTTTAATAACTTACAAGATCATCTTGCTTCGGAAAGTAACGCTGCTTATTTTATTCAAGCATTAAATTCTCTAAGAAGACGTTCTTTAATTGATATGATCTCAGAAAATAATAATACTTGTTTTCAAATAAATAACATCATAAAAGCTTATTTTTCTACGAATAATCAAAACAAATTTGAGTTGTTAGCTCTTAATGAATACTAAAAAATATATAGTTAAAACTTATATTTTTATCGATTGCCAATCATGCAAAATGATTGGTATTTTTAGTTTAAATGTTGCAATATTTTATCCAAAAATTCCTAATGTTAATTAGGTGTTTTTATTTGATTTAAAATACTAAGATAATTTTGTAAGCTTAATCAAATAAATGAAATTAATCAGGAGCAAAAATTATGGCTATTTTTAATGGTGGAAGTGGTAACGATCTTATTAATGGAACTGAGGATAATGACGTTATCAAAACTCGTCTTGGTAATGACACTGTGTTCGCTGCTGGTGGTGACGATGCAGTCAGAGGAGGAAAAGGCGAAGATTGGATTAGCGGAGGAGCGGGTAACGATACTCTCCGAGGTGATAATGATAACGATACTCTTGTCGGCGATCGAGGTAGCGATCTTATCGAAGGCGGTAAGGGAGATGACCTTCTAGTCTGGAATAATGGTGATGGTAGTGACATTATGGAAGGCGGTTTTGACTATGATACAGTACAGGTTAACGGTGCTTTCGGAAACGGAGATAATTTTGAATTAAGAGCCAATGGTCATCGTGCTGAGTTTGAAAGGCTCAACTTAGTTAACTTCGAGCTTGATGTCAATGATGTAGAGCAATTTGAAATTAATGGTCTTGGTGGAGATGATACTCTGACTGTTCAAGATTTGACTGGTACTGACGTACAAAAAGTCAACTTTAGCGGTGGTGAGGGTAATGACCTTTTTGATGCTAGTCTCACCAATGTCTCCATCATGGCTGATGGTGGCGCAGGAGATGACACTCTTAATGGTAGTAATGGTTTAGATACTCTTATTGGTGGTGAAGGCTCTGATAGTTTTGTCTTTGACGACGATCCTTTCAAAGGAAATCCCAATGTTGTAGCTGATGATGATGTGCGTCAAGTAGTCAATCAACCCTATGAACTAGATGACTTTACCATTGCAGACGATCTTTTTGTGATTGATGCTCAAGATTTCAATATTGAGGATTCTGTTGAGTTTGTCAACGGTACTATAGACGAGTTAACTGGCTTGGCTCAAGGTGGTACTGATGCCAATATAGTAGTTGTTCAAGATGGATTTGCCAATGCAGGAGCAGCAGCCAGCGCGATCGCTGAAACTGGGGTTGCTCAAGATGCAGGTGCATTTATCTACTTTAACGAGAACCTACAGATTAACCGTCTAGTCTACTCCGAAGATTTGGGTGTTGGCACGGCAGACATCTCTATTTTGGGCAATATTAATACCTTAAATGGTGACGATGCTCTTAATGCATTGCCAGAATTCAGTGAAGCCAACTTTGCTTTTCAAAATGAAACTGGGCTTGGCTAAAGAACCATTTTTGATTACTCGGAAAAAAGAATTTTCCAAGCTCTTTTGAAGTAATCCCACTGAAAAACTTGAGTTTAAGCAGAGTAGGATTCAGGAAAACTGGTTAAGTCAACGATCAAAGGCGTAGTGTTAACGGGGCGTATCCCCATTCGAGGACAATGTAAGTTCTTGAGGTTTCCTCAAAAAACAGCCCCTCCGCTTTAAAGGACTCTATCACAGATACCGCTCCGTATTGCGCTTCGCGATCGCCCTTAACCAGCTTCCCCTTCCTGATAACGTTCTTGTGCCAAGGTAACCAACTTATCTACTAACTCAGGAAAAGGTACTCCTGTAGCTCCCCATAGTCTTGGATACATACTGGTAGAAGTAAAACCAGGTAAAGTATTAATCTCGTTAAGAAAAATTTCTCCTGTAGCTTCTACATAAAAGAAATCGACTCTAGACAATCCTGATGCATCCAAAGTTTGAAATGCTTTTACCGCCATTTCTTGTATTTGAGTTGTTACTTCATCGGGAAGTTGAGCAGGGATATTTAATTGGGCTAATCCTTCGGTATATTTAGTTTCGTAGTCGTAAAATTCGCTATCAAAAGTAATTTCTCCAATCACGGAAGCTTTGGGGTAATCGTTACCTAAAACCGCACATTCTACTTCTCTGGCGTTTACTCCTTCTTCAATTACGATCCGTCTATCGTAACTAGCTGCATTATCGAGAGCGTTTTCTAATTCTTGGCGGGTGCGTACTTTAGCAATTCCTACTGATGAGCCCAGGTTAGCAGGTTTGACAAAGCAAGGATATTCTAGGGTGTCTTCTATTTCATCACAAAGTTTGGGGAAAACACAGGGACCAGACCAAACTTGAGATCGAGATACCGCCATATACTTGACTTGGGGTAATCCTGCTTCGGTAAATGCGGTTTTCATGGCAATTTTATCCATCCCCACAGATGAACCTAAAACACCGCTACCTACATAGGGAACTTGCATCAAGGTTAATAAGCCCTGCACTGTGCCATCTTCCCCATTAGGACCGTGTAAAATGGGAAACCAGACATCAATCTGGGATAATTGGGCGGGAAATTGCCATCTGTTAGGATTTACTGCTGTTTCTAAAGGTTGTCCCGTTTCTAAGACTTGTTGCGCTGTTTCTCCACTGTGCCAACTACCTTGTTTATCAATATAGACAGGGATTACTTGGTATTTTTCTATATTACCTGCTTGGGTAAAGGCAGATGCGATAGCTTTTGCCGAAACTAGCGATACTTCATGTTCTCCAGAACAACCACCAAATAATAAACCTACTTTTATCATTTATCCTCCACCATTTATTAGTTATCATTCATCAGTTACCAGTTATCAGTTATCATTTATCGTCTGAAAATGAGTCACTAACAACGAGCAACGAACAACCAGCAAACGAACACATAAATTATGGTATTAGATCGATCGACCAAAAATGCTCGACAATCAATATAATTCATACTTTAGTAAAGTACAGGGTAAAGAGCCATTATAGACAGAAATTCTTTTAGCTGTGCGTAAACCAACTTTTTTACTGAGGTGTTTGCTACCAGTTAGGATATATGCCGTCCAACCTGTAAAGCGTTGTTTGAAGATATCTCCCAACATTTTATACAAGTCTTCTAATTCTGCGACATTACCTAAACGTTCTCCATAGGGAGGGTTACAAACAATAATTCCTTTATCTGCTGGTGCTATTATTTCAGAGAGATTTTGATGAAGAAATTGAATATGATTTGCTACGTTACAATTTTGGGCATTCTCTTGAGCTTGAGTTAAGATTTCAAAATCGCGATCGCTGCCAATTATCGGTACATTAAGAGTAAAATTTTGCTGATTATTTGCTTCAGTTACAATTTTATCCCATAAAGTTTCATCGTAATCTAACCAGCTTTGAAACCCAAAGCGATCGCGATATAAACCAGGAGCAATATTAAGAGCTTTTAAAGTAGCTTCAATAGGTAATGTTCCCGAACCACATAAAGGATCGTAAAAAGCTATTTTTGGTGTCCATTCTGTCAATTGAATTAAAGAAGCAGCCAAGGTTTCTTTTAAAGGTGCTAATCCCACTGCGGGACGATATCCCCGACGATGTAAACTCGCTCCAGAACTATCCAAACTAATAGTACAACGATTGTTATCAATATGAGCATTAACTAAAAGATCGGGTAATTTGGGCTCAACATCAGAGCGTCTACCATAATGTTTTTGTTGCTGGTCAACAATTGCTTTTTTAATTTGTAGCGCAGTAAAATGACTATGATTCAATTGCTTATTTTTTCCCGTACAATCAATGGCTAAAGTCATATCAGGATCGAGATATTCTGACCAATCAATTTGCTGCACACTACGATATAACTGCTGTGCATTAAAGCTTTTTACTTTAGCGATTGGAACTAAAACTCGAAAAACAATTCTACTCCATAAATTTACTTTATAAAGTAATTCTTTATTTCCTTGAAAAGAAACTCCTGTAAAGCTGGTAGTAACTTCTTTTGCTCCTAAATTTTTTAATTCTGCTGCTGCAATATCTTCTAATCCCCTTGCAACAGTAGCAAAATATTTATTCATTTGTTATTGGTTAGTTGTTTGTAGTTTTTACTTGCTTTCTCATTCCGCCTTCCTCATTCCTCATTCCTCCTTTATCCTAGAGATAGCCAATTAGTACATTGACTCATACTATGATCGATCGCGAACAAGTCAGGAAAGTAGCTCATCTCGCCAGATTAGATATTACCGCAGAAGAAGAGGAACAGTTTACTACTCAACTCAACAGCATTTTGGATTATTTCGAGCAGCTTAGTGAGTTAGATACCGATAATGTCCAACCTACCACAAGGGCAATTGAAACCAGCAATATTACTCGTCCTGATAGATTAGAACCTTTTCCTAATAAAAAAGATTTAATACAGTCAGCACCCGAACCTGATGGTGAATATTTCCGAGTACCAAAAATTATGGCTTCAGATGAAAGCTAAATGTAAATTAACTTAAGTATTCTTTAGCACTTAGACAATAGAAACTTAGTTACATTTTCCGATGTCAAACAGCCTTCAATAAACTTAATATTGGATGGAATCAATGACGATATCTTTTATGTGTAACTTCTGGATAATTATTTCTATATATAGCACTCGTAATAGCTATCAGATAGCAGTTACAGCTATTGTAGAGTTATATTTCCAGAGTTACTCTTTCCTGATTTAATTTAATTATTTGTTCAAAAAATCAAGTGTCTAATCTATTTTTTAGCCGAAAATATCTCTTCCATTTCTTAGAGATAAATATTAATCTCAAGTAAATTTACTGATTATAAAATACAGAGAATTACTTAAAACATAGTCAACTCTTCATCTACTTTCTAAGTAAAATATCTTAAGATAAGCTTCATCTCATTTCCTCTCACAATCGTTTTTTGGGCAATATACACCGATAAAAATACTTTGAAAACGGTTAGACATACTGACCAAAGATCATTTATTCCAGTTTGAATTTTGAAAATTCCGCAATTAAATTACTTATGGCTTAAATTAACCAAGCAATGCCTCAATTAAGTCTAAAGGTACTAAAATTAAGTCCAAGATTTGGTACAAACTGCAAATAACTCTACACCAAATTCATCAGATTCAATAGTTACAGGCAAAGTACGAAATTTAGAGCGACCAAATAACTTTTCCAATTGCTCTGCGGAGCGATAAATCAAATGCCATTCTAAAATATGTTCTAACAGTAAGCGATCTGGATTAGAAGCATGAAAATTACCTAAAATAACAGTACCATTTGGTAACAGGCGATCGTAAATCCAATCTAGAATAGCGATTAATTCACGATCGCTTAAATAATTACTTATAGTGACACTGTAAATCATTTGTTGTGGCGGAATGTCAAGACAACTGTGACCTTGAGCGATTAAAAAAATATTATCTTGAATAAAGGTTAAATAGTCTTGAAACTCCAGTTTACGAGCTAAAT
Organism: Hyella patelloides LEGE 07179; assembly: GCF_900659865.1. Lineage (GTDB taxonomy): Bacteria > Cyanobacteriota > Cyanobacteriia > Cyanobacteriales > Xenococcaceae > Hyella > Hyella patelloides. Next base: position 6,909 of record NZ_LR213780.1, on the reverse strand, counting down.
TAGCAGCATAAGCTAAACGTCGCTGATTCATATCGATGCAGGTGACATGAATATTAGGAATTTCAGTATGGAGAAACAAATCTAAAATTTCTGTAGCAGCACCACTAGCTAAGCTAGTAACTGGCATTGATTCATCTGCACTCCAACCGACAGTCAACTCTTTGAGGGTAGCCGTAATAATTCCACCACGGCTTTTAAGAGCTAAACAGGTAGGAATCGAGCGAATCCAACGATCGATATAAATTCCTAGATGTCCATCTCCTTCGGGTTCATTTTGCGATAGCATTTCTACGATATCAGAATCACTACCACAGTTACGAGCTTGACGAAAGGCTAGATCGATAAAACTACTCAGCATCAAAAAAGGAAAAGTTTCCCGAAAAATATAAGTTCCGATCGCTTTTTCGATATCCTGATGATGGATAATTTGCTCCCTAAGAGAGTTCGCAATCATTCCACATACTCGGTTTATAGTTTCTTGAGCCGTTTCTTCCGTAATCTTTTTAGCTCGTAAATTATTTTCGACTTCTAAGAGATCGTGTTTGAAAAGTTCTAATTCACCAATCAATTCTGGAGGAATACGATCTTGTCCTTCGTAACCAGCACGGCGAGCTTCACCATAGGAATAGGTACTGATTGTTCTACTGAGGGAGACTACTAAAGAGGTGGTTTCTCGCAAACGCAAAGAGAGATTATGAGCTATCGATTGATAAAAACGAGCCGATAAACCAGGAACAGAAACTAACAAAGAGTAAAGATCGTTTTGTTCTAAAATTAAAACTTCTACAATGTCTTGAGCGACAATTTTCGCGCTAGTAATCGCTTCTTCAAGGAAAGACATCTCACCAAAAATATCCCCAGGCTGTAAAAAAGCGATCGCTACTCCTGCCCCTACTGTAGCCTTTTCTACTCTGACAGAACCCTTTTGCAAAATATAAATACGCTGAGGAGAAGCACCTTCTTTAACGATAATGTCATTTTTTTGATATACAGCAACTTTCGCTTTTTCTCGCAAGATATTGTAATCTTCTGTGGTGAGGAATTTTAGCTTACTTTCCATGATTTGCTAGTTGCTGGTTGCTGGTTATTTATGGCTAGTCCTAAAGGATACCGCTTCGCGACCGAAGGAAGTCCTTTATGGCTAGTGGTTTGTTGTCAGTCATTGGTTTTGGTTGTTGACTGCTGGTGGATTACTACTTACTAACTAAGACCTAAATCGGTGACTTTCCCACTTAGCGTTTCTGATTTTTGAGTTCCGATTGCTGATTTGCAAGATAAGTCTTTTCTGGGTACTGATTCGTCAAAAAGAGTCAAAAGTGTTGATTTTCTGGCTTCAGAAGTTTCTCTCGCCATATTCCACAGACTTTCGTAAAAGAAAAAGGAAACTCCTGCAAAATTGCGATCTCGTACTGTCCTGACTTGTTGTTTAATTTGTCCCGACATTACAGGACGACCTTTTAAACCAGATAAAATACCAATACTGACAGGAATATGTCTTTGCGCTGCAACTAGTTCTGGTTTTGATAATTCTGCAATAAAGCTACTCTGACTAGAACGATACACCTGCACGATTAATTCTTCAATTAAACCTTTACGTTCCCAGGTGTGCCAATCCATTAAAAAAGAATTGAGAGAAAAGTTTTGTGGATTAGGTGAGACAGACACTATTGCATTGGGGTTTGCTGCTTTAATTGCTTGAAAAAGCTTTTCCATATAAGCGGTTATTTTACTGGCTCGCCAGTTTACCCAATCAGCGTTCTGATAATCTTCTGGAGGTTGTTTACCTAAATGCTCTTTCTGGTACAAAGCAACAGTATATTCGTCGTAACCCAATTCTGAAGGATAACCGAAATGATCGTCTACTTGAATTCCATCCACATCATAATTACTCACCAACTCCACGATTAAATCGGTAATAAGTTGCTGTACTTCAGGATGCAGAGGATTCAGCCAGACTCTTTGATGGTTTTCACCTTCCCACCAGATAGTACTACCATCTTGTCTTTGTACTAACCACTCAGGATGGCGTTTGGCTAATTCTGAATCAGCAGGAGCCATAAAACCGAATTCAAACCAAGGTATTACCCCCATTCCTGATGCGTGTCCTTGCTCGATAATTTCTTGTAAAATATCCCTTCCTTGTAAACCAGATTCAGGATCGAGTTCAATCCCTGTAACTGATTTTGCCACCTCTGAAGGATAAAGTGTATAACCCCAATTCCATACAGTAGGATAGAGAGTATTGAAGTTTAAAGTGGATAGATCTGCGATCGCTTTTGTGGTACTCTCAGGAGAAAATAAGACATCACTATCGATATTGGTTAACCAAACTCCTCTAGATTCTTTGCCTACGTTGCAGTTTGGGATTTCTGTTAAATAAGGAGAAGTCGGAAGGGGAAGAGTTTCTAATTGAGCGAGGGAAGAACTAGCTTGTGGAGTTACATTAGACGAAGTAGTAGCTAAACCAGAAGTCGCCATTGCCAACACTAAGGTAAAAATGAAGAGAAACACTACCCAAGACTTAGTACCATGTAGCCGACTAAATTCCACTAGCTTGTTAGCATAGGTGTTGTATAACTTACCGATCCGATGCTTCATTGTGCTAAAAATTACTTTGCAACCCATAACAAATATGCAAATTATAACTTTGTCTAATAGATGTTAAACCCAATATAAAGGTCTTCAAGTTTTTTTGACATATTGTTATTAAATATTGCTAAATGTATATTCGTGATGCCCAAATAACAGATTTAACCGCTATCGTACAAATTTATAATAGTACTATTAGCGATCGCATGGCGACAGCAGACACCACACCTGTTACTGTGGAGAGTCGTTTACCTTGGCTACAAAATCGTGATTTTCGCTATCGTCCAGTATGGGTAATGGAAACAACAGAAAAAGAAACAGTAGGCTGGCTCAGTTTTAATCATTTTTATGGTCGTCCTGCATATCACCATACAGCAGAAATCAGTATTTATGTCGCAGAAAATTATCGCCGTTGTGGTATAGGAAGCCAGTTCTTAGAAAAAGCGATCGCGGATTGTCCCCAGTTAGAGATTAAGATTTTACTGGGGTTTATTTTTGCTCACAATCAACCTAGCTTAATTTTATTTAAAAACTATGGATTTCAATCATGGGGATTACTCCCTCAAGTGGCTGAATTAGACAATCAAGAAAAAGACTTAGAAATCTTGGGACTTAAAATTAAATAAATTAAGATATTAGTAAGGAAATTTAAGCAAAACGTCTCTCAAATAGATCGCCAAGGAGGAAGAATACAAAGTACTGATAAGATTTTATTTTCTAGCTAAGCTCTTTTTCTTGTCTATTATCTGATAATAATTGATTCAAATCTTATTGATAACTAAATTAACGAGAAGCTGGACTTTCTCGATCGCAAGCTACTACAAGCTCAATAATACTTTTGGCTATTTGGTAAGCTTCACTAGAAGTTTTATAAATGTCAGTAGGCTGGAATAAATTACCGTCTTGCAAAACTATGGTATATTGCCACCCCGATCCAGGAGTTAAATAAACAGCAGTTAAATAACCATTAACAATATTAAGATGTTCAAGTTTCATTGACGATATCATCCTCGATTAAAGTGTTTTCGTTGATCTAGAACTGTAGCAAATTGCTTGGGGACACAACTTATCTAAGGTATTGAAACAAAGTAAAATATTCGTTAAATAACTGTAAAATAAAAATATTTGAGTCAGAAAAATCACAGAATAAAATACCCCCTCTATAAATAGTTCATTCTAGGTAAGTATCAATAACCTTGCAAAATATAGAATGTTACAAGATAACTTACTGCTCAAAACCTGGTACTACTTGTCTCAAACATTTTATTTTCTAACATATAAAATAGAAACTTAAAATCCGTGTAAATACGGTTATTTGATTGTTAATGAAAAAATTTTTAGGTGGTTTTGGCACAGTTGCTGGTGCGACTTATCCCTTAAAAGCCCTAGGCGTATTTTGGCGACACCCCAGACTATGGGGTTACATTACAATACCCATCATAGTTAATTTAGTGACTGCGATCGCTCTTTACGGCGGATTGCTGTTTTTTGGCTTTGAGTTCATTGCCGAGATTCAAACTGATTTAATTACCTGGTTTCAGCAATTACTGGTTAACCTTCCTCAATGGTTGGGATTTTTAGAATACGGATTGATTGGTTTAGCTTTTTTATTACGTATTTTACTGACTATAATTGCCTTAATTGTGACTGGTTTTGTTTTAGCTCAATTTGGTGTTTTACTAGGTGCGCCTTGGTACGGACAGCTTTCAGAACAGCTAGAAAAGATTCGCACAGGCAAAGTAGAAATTATTGAAGTTAGTATTATTAGAGATATTGGCAGAGCTATTTTATATGAATTGAAAAAGTTAGTTTTAATGGCAATAGTAGGGCTTCCTTTAGGCATTATTGGTCTTTTTCCAGGACTGGGAACTACTATGTTTACAATTGGCGGGTTTCTTCTTACTACGACAATTGTGGGTTTAGATTTTATCGATTCTGCTTTAGAAAGAAGGCGGTTTAAATTTCGTCGTAAGTTAAAAATTTTATTTAGCTCCCTCCCAGCAAGTGGTAGCTTTGCTTTAGTATGTGTGTTCTTGATTAGTATTCCTTTGGTTAATTTGGTGACAATCCCTTTATGTGTTGCTTCGGGAACATTATTTGTCTGTGACAGAGTTTTGAAGAAGTCAGCGAAAAATCAGAGGAGGTAAAGGGAATAGAGGGATGAAGGATGAAGGATGAATGATGAAGGATGAAGGATGAGGGATGAAGGATGAGGGATGAGGGATGAAGAACAACGAACAACAAGCCACGAGCCACAAGCCACAAGCCACTAAGCAATAACAAATAACAAATAACCATTAAACTAGATGGGTTTACAATCAATACAAGTACAGAGTTAACATCGCTCACTAATCTATGGAAATATCGGAATTAAAAAGAGCAATAGAAAGTATCTCATTACGCCTGGGTAAAACTCAGGAATATCTTTGACTTGACCACGCTCAACGCTAAGATACAAGACTTAGAGCAAGTATCCGCCCAGCCTGAATTTTGGGACAATCAAGAGACAGCACAGGCTACTTTACAGGAACTTAATGACTTAAAGTCTAATGTGGAACAGTATAACCAGTGGCAAAATTCTCTAGAAGATACAAAAGCGATCGCCGAACTGCTAGAATTAGAAGAAGATGCTGCTCTAATAGAAGAAGCTGAGACTAATTTAACTCAACTACAACAAGAGTTAGACCAGTGGGAATTACAACAGCTACTATCTGGCACTTATGACAAAAAAGGTGCAGTCTTGACTATCAATGCTGGTGCTGGAGGTACAGACGCTCAAGATTGGGCAGAAATGCTCTTACGAATGTATACTCGTTGGTGTGAGAAACAGGGTTATAAGGTTCGTTTGGCAGAAGACTCTCCAGGGGATGAAGCAGGAATCAAATCAGCCACTCTCGAAATTGAAGGGCGTTACGCTTATGGTTATCTGAAGGCAGAAAAGGGTACTCATCGCTTAGTAAGAATCTCTCCTTTTAACGCCAATGGCAAACGTCAAACTAGCTTTGCTGGAGTGGAGGTAATGCCCAATTTAGGCAATGAAACCATAAATTTAGATATTCCTGAAAAAGATTTAGAAGTAACTACTTCTCGCGCTGGTGGAAAGGGCGGACAAAATGTCAACAAAGTAGAAACAGCAGTTAGAATTGTCCATCTCCCTACAGGGATTGCGGTGCGCTGTACTCAAGAACGTTCTCAACTGCAAAATAAAGAGAAAGCAATGGCATTATTAAAAGCTAAACTGTTGATTGTGCTAGAAGAGCAAAGAGCGCGAGAAATTGCGGAAATTCGCGGTGATATGGTAGAAGCTGCTTGGGGTAATCAAATCCGTAACTATGTATTCCATCCTTACCAGATGGTTAAAGATTTACGCACAGAGGAAGAAACTACAGATGTTAATGGTGTTATGGATGGTGATTTGACTTCTTTTGTTGAGGCGTTTTTACGCCAAGAGAATCAGTTAGTTTAAAATTAGCTCTAAGCCATTAGCTCTAAGCTATAAGCTTGAATTGCATAATGGAGAAGTTGACGAGCGAACCTGCCTATAAGCTTGGAGCTTAAAGCTGTTAGCTAGTTAAATATACTTAATGTGCGTTCTTTGTTCTCTTGATAACTAACATTTGATTACCTTTTTTTTGAAATTCGTAATCAACAGATACAACTTTTACCTGATAATTACTTTGCTCCAACTCTTTTTTAACTGGTTCGAGATGACAAGATATCTCTCCTGTAAAATTTTCTAATAAAGGAAATATTCTGACTTCTTGAGCCACGCGACACATTTCTTGGATTGCTCTAAGATGAAAATTATCAGAAAATTGTTCCGAATAAGTAAATAATAAATGACTACAAAGAGTTAGAGCTAATTGTTTAGAAGCAAAGTTTAAATTGGGCAATTCTTGATTTAGATAACGTTCTTGTTTTAAGCCTTGTTCAAAGTCTGCTAAAAATAATTTCATAGCAGATAATCTTTTTTTTCCTAATTCGTCTGGAGTGGAAACATCTTGCCAAACAAAACGTTCACAATTAGTTTTTAAACCTTGAATAATAACAGGATAGGTTTCTAAAATACGCTTCTCAATCGCTTTTGCAGTGAATTTACAGCGGTTTGCAGGTTTATAAGGGACAGTAGCAGCAGTGGGCAAACCAGTTACGCAGATGTTGGGGATTCATTAAATCCATCGCTATTTTAATCAGGGTATCAACCCTTTTGGAAGTTCTGGGAGAGAACTGCCTCAAGAAAGCCTTTAGCTGTGACCACCAGTGTTCAATGGGATTAAACTCTGGAGAATAGGGGGAAAGCTCTAAAACTCTCGCTCCTAC
>NZ_LR213779.1:20591-57211 GCF_900659865.1 Hyella patelloides LEGE 07179 | reverse complement strand
GGGTAAGCCTATTTTTTCGGCATTAATTTCTACTCGATAACCTGTAATAATGCCTATTTCCTCCATTTTTCTGACTCTTTCTGCTACTGCTGGAGGTGAAAGACTTACTCGACGACCCAACTCAGCATAAGAGAGTCTGGCATCTTCTTGTAACGCTTGTAATAATTGCCAGCTAGTTTCATCTAATTTATTTTCATAATCAAAAGTCATAAAGCTTTTTTTATTTTGATAGTAAAGTAATTTTAGCTTTATGATTTGCTTTAAGTCTTTAAAATTGTTAAAAAGTTTTTTATTGTAAATACAATATAGAACGTTAAACCGATGAGATGGAAATTAATTTATTGCTACGTGGTTGGATTTTCGGTTTGGCGATAGCTGCACCAGTAGGACCTATAGGCGTACTTTGTATTCGTCAAACTTTGGCTTATGGTTGGTTTAGAGGTTTTATCTGTGGATTAGGGGCAGCTACGGCAGATGCGATATATGGCTGTATTGCTGGGTTTGGATTAACTTTTATTACTGATTTTCTGCTCGAACAAAAAATCTGGTTGCGATTAATTGGCGGTATTTTTCTTTGTTATTTAGGAGTAAAGACTTTTCTGACTCGGATTAAAACAGATGATGCTCAAGTTAAAAACGCGAATATGGTTGGTTTATATACCTCCACCTTATTACTCACCCTAACTAATCCTGCTACAATCCTCACTTTTGCTGCTATTTTCTCAGGAATGGGTTCGATCGCTACTCAAGGCAATTATGTCTCTTCAGTAATACTTGTCACGGGGATTTTTTTTGGTTCTGGATTTTGGTGGCTTTTATTGAGTATGAGCATGATTTTAGTTAAAGCAAAGTTAGCACTAACAAATTTAAAATGGATTAATCGGATTTCTGGAGTGGTCATTATAGTATTTGGCTTAATAGCTTTAGTTAGCATTAAGATTTAATAGTAATTGCTTCACCAAACCAGTAATCATCCATGTCTTTTATCGTTTTAATTTGTAAGCCATAATAGGGATTTCCTACAATCAATAATTGGTTTTTTTGATTAATAAATAGTAAAGCTACGGCATGAGAAAATCTAACTCCTTCATCATCTTTGTTTCTTTCTTTAACATGAAGTAATGCTGGTTGTTCTAACTCAAAAAGCTGTTTTATATTTAAGTTATGATGATATTCTGGATTCAATCCTAACTTTGCCATTGCCTTGATTTCTCGTAGAGTTGTTGTCCCAAAGCGATTAGTTTTTGTGTATTTAATAGCTTCTTTTTCAGTTAGTTGAGGGTGTTTTTCTGTGTAACGAGCTAAATTAGCGATCGCCGAAGGAGCGCAAGTGTAAAAGGTGGTTTGCATAACTACACCATTAGTGATTTTCGATTCATCTAATAGTCGCTCGACGGGCTGCATAAAATAACCAAGAATACTTAAAACAAAAGTAATTAAGGTAACTGCTGTGGCTAATTGATAAATTTTTGCTTGGTTATATCTACCATTTAATTCCAGAAATAACAATAATCCTAAAATGAAAAAGCCAGCTACAAAAATAACACGATGATACCAACCAGCTAAATAAATTAAGAGTAAAGAAGGTAATATTTGAGGTAATAATGGAGTTAAATTAAATTTATCGATAATAATTAAGATTATAAAAATAAAAGCGATCGCAATTATTAAGCTCACAAAAAATTTTTGATGTTTTAGCAAAGCATTGTCAGAAGTTACACCATCAGTAGCTAACTTTTTACCCCATAAACCACCAACAGCAAATGCAGTTACACTGAACAGACCCAGAATTAACATAAAAAAACTCAAGAAAAACTATTTATCAGCCTTTCTCTAGTATTAAGTTGTATTTGTCTATTGGCTGTGATTTGAGTAAATTCTCAACTAACTAAAAATTGTTAGTTATTAATTGCCCAACAATACCAAACGAAAATAAAAGTAAAATCCTGGGTACTATAGATAAAGAAATAATTTACGAACAGTCTCTTAGATCGGTGAGTTTCTCAAGCTATTGTCCAAATTCTATTCGAGCTTGTTCGACAATTGCTGGTGTTACTTCTTCTAGTTGAGCAGCACGGGCTAATTTTTCAATCTTTTGACGAGCTTGGGTACGAACAAAATAAGGAATTTTTTTGAGTTTTAATTGGGCTTCAGTTGTCCAAAAAAGCTCATCACTGTAATTGGGTTGATTAAGCATTATTTTCACTCTCCTTGGCTTCTTAATTCTTTGATTTTAGCGATATTTTTGCCTAATCATTTGATTCGCAAACTTTATTAATTTTTTCTGTTTTTGATGAGTGATTATGCTTATTAGGGGGGCGATGCCCCGCCCTACAGCACATATTGGGTAAAAATTCTCATAATGCGTAAATTCTATATGGATTTTTTTACTGATAAATATTTATCAGTTTCTCGGAGTCTTTGACTCAAAAAACGACATATTTCTAAAATAATATGGGGACGTTGAGAAATGAGATTGAGGAAGCGTTTCTTTTCTAGCTTGAGTAAAGTAGAGTTTTCTAGAGCCGTTGCCGTATCCCAACGCGGTGCATCATCAAAAATGGCGATTTCCCCAAAATATTGACCTTGAGCCACTTGTTTGATTTCCTGGGGTTGTGATTCCACTTGTTTAGTTAGTTTTACTCTACCTTCGGCAACAATATAAAAGTGAGAACCCCAACTACCTTCGGTATAAATGGTTTGATTGGTTAATACTTGTTCGGGAATCAGGGCTTTTTCTATGGCGAGTAATTCATCTAGGGAAAGGTTTTTAAAGAGAGAGACTTCTTTCAGCAGGAGTAAACGATTCATTAGAGTGTTATTGGGGGCTTGATTGGGAGTAAATAGGTCTTTAGCGATCGCTTGCACTACGGGATCGTTATCGCTTAAGGCGTTACTGGGTATGCTTGCAAGGGCGATTAAGGCACTAGATTTGAGCCAGCGATCGCTAGTTGCGAGAGCTTCTAAAAGAATTTTATAACCTTTGTTTTTGAGCCATTGAGCATCAGCCTTAATGGGGGTTATGGTGGCAGATTTTAACTGTTGCTCTAGGATAGGTATCAAAGGAACCACAAAACGACGTTGTTGCATTGAAGCGAGAACTTCCACTGCATTGGCAATATCTGTTTCATTTCGGCTAGCAAGAATTTGGTTGATTGAGTTAACCGTGCGAGAACGCCCTAAACAGGAGAGGATATAAAGTACTTTTTGAATTAGTCTTTGTTGATAATCTGCAACCGCAATTTTTAAGGGTTTCCAGGTAGCATCATCAGTGGGTATTTGTTGTCGCCATTTTTGGGTTCGGCTCAGTTGGGTAAAGTCGGGAGTTAGGTATTTATAAAGGATATCGGTAGCTTGTCTCGTACCTATTTTGCCAATAGCTGCGATCGCTGTATCGACCACATTGCGATCGCCAGATGCTAAACTTTCTCGTGCTAATAATAATCCTGCTTTGCCATAGGCTGCTAAAGAGCTAGCTATTTGTTGTCTGACTCTAGGATTGGTGTCGGCTAAACCCCATGTCAAGTCAGATAAAATTGATTCGCAGTGGCTCAGTTCAATAATTTTCCAGGCAGTAATTCTGATTGAGGGTTCAGAATGTTCGATGTATTCAGTAGCAATTTGGGCTAATTGTTCGTTACCCTGAGTTGCAAAGTTAGTTAAAGCTTTAAGAGTCTGGTATTTAAGTTCTTCTGAACCTTGTTCGAGTATTTTTGAAAGTAAAAAAATAGCTTGGGATTGATTACTCCAAGATACGGCTCTGATTAAGGATTTTTGTTCGCTGACAGTTAAGTTTGCTGGTTCAATTTCAGCAGCTAAAGTGGCAAGATCGCAATCTCTTACTATGGCGTAATAGTTATTCGTCACAGTAGCAGTAGTAGTAGTTGTCTTGGGGGAGGAAAACTCAATTTTGGGTTTTGGTAACGAGTAAGCCTTGTTAATTGCTAATTCCCAAGCAGTTATATAGGTAATAGCTGATTCTTCTGCTAATAGCTGTTTAAAGAGAATTTCTACTTCGCTAGCTGTTGCTAAGAGCTTAACGATGGCATCTCGAATTTCATCGTCAGCAGTTGCTAAAATTGGGCTAATTTCTGCGAAAAAATCGCTTAATTGCCCTAAATTACCCGCTAATTCCAATCCTTTAAGCTGGACATAGCGATCGCTACTAGTTAACATTTCCCTGATGGCATCTTGAGACTGGGAGGGTAATTGAATTCCTTCTCTGGCTAATTCATCTAGATCGATTGTATTCCCTCGAATCATCTGTTCTAAGCTTTGGGCGTAGTATTTTCCCATTGGGAAGCGCACTAACAGTAATAGCACCGTCAAACTAGCAGCTATCCAAGTAATTTGCACTAAAGAGAGATAATTATGAGCAACCCATAATACGATTCCTGCTAGGGTTAACCCCACAGCATAAATCAAGCCATCGCTTAAGGCTCGCACTCTCCCCCGAAACTCTGAAGGAATTGCATTGTAATTTAGTTGGTGGATTGGTAAATTGATTCCTTTATAAAGAGCATCTCCATTGATGTGTAAGCCAATAGCAGAAGGTAACTTAAAGTTGAGCAGCAAACCAGCAAAACTGAGTAAAGTTGTTACAGGATAAACTCCATTGAGATTCGCTACCCCACAAAATTGTAATAGAGGGCGAGTTACACCATAAAGCACTGCTACCTGTACCAAACTAATCACAATCCGCATCAAGCCTAAAAAGCTGGTTAACTCTTGCTCGCTAAAAGAATTACCGTAAATGTTAAACCAGAGAAACTCGGAACTAAGATAAATAATTACTAATAAAAAACTACTGCCAGCCAGCAACAACACCAAAGGGTATTCTTGGGTTAACTTAGGGAAATTTTTCACTGAAGCAATCAAGCTGGTTTTTTCTTTTGGTTTAACTAGATCTAACCGTGGTTGAGACTTTTCCAGATAGAGAATTTGACAAAAAGAGATCGCTAAAACCAGTGGTAAACCCCACAATAAATCCCTAGTTCGTAAATATTGCGACAACGCAATAGTCATACCACCCCCGATCAAAGTTCCCACAGCTTGAGCAATACCAATAAAAGGGGTATAACGCTTATACTCAAGACTTGTAAAATAATCTATGACCAAACTCGGATAAAGAATATTATTATAAAAATCCCACTGGAAAAAAACTGCGATTAACAACCCATAATAAACCGCAATCGAATCCAGATTGAGTAAGCAACGTAAACCAATAACGATCGCAATAGAAAATAGTAAAACGGAGCGAAACAGCTTAGGACGACTATAAAGATCGATCGCCGTAGAAAATAGCCCATAAGCGGGCATAGAACACAAACCAATTAGAATAAAAGCTAAAGGTAGCGAATTTGCGCCTACATAGTTAACAAACAAAGAATTTGCGATCGCCATAGACATGACGCTATAAGCCAAAATCGTCGTCGCTAACAATAGCAGTTGAATTAATAAACTCCCTTCCCTAGAAGATAAACCCCAGCGTCGGCTTAAAAAAGTAAACATCAAGTTATTAAAAAAATATAGATAAAAAAATTTGTTATTAATATAGTACTGTTCTATTTCTTAAGCTTATGCTTAAACAAGCCTACAAAATCGAATGTCGCATTATTTATTGCTTTTTAAGTGTATAAAAAAATTAAAAAATAGCTGTGAAGATAGATAAAATATCAACAAAAAGCGATCGCTATTCTCATAATGGTAAATCCTCCTTAATGCGATCGCTTATAGAAGATGGTTTTAATTATTCAACTTATCAGTTGCCTCTTCTTCCTTGATATTGTGACATTAATGTTGCCATTTGGGTACGTTGTTCGGGAGTTAAAACTTCTCTAACTTGCAGCATCATTTCAAAGCGACGATCTCCTAATTGTTGAGATAAATCTGGAATTTTTTGATGTTGTTGTCGTAATTGCTCAGAGGAAGCATCATCAGTAAAAAGCGATCTCGCCCAAGGCGAGGCGCGATGCGATCGCATTTGTGACCGATTTGCTTGCATTTCTTGATATAAAGTATCGTTTTCTGTGCGAGACTGTTCTCGGATAGCTTCAATTTGTTGAGACTGTTCGGAAGTAAGATCGAGTTGTTGTAGTAATGTTCCCATTGGGAGCAGGTCAAATTTGTCAGAACAAGAATACTATTAGGCGGAAAGAGAATTATTGAGATAAGCCCTAAAGGATTAGCTTCGCGTCACACATCGATGTTTTAAAACCTGTGGCACATTCTCGATTTTCCATTGCGCTCCTGAAATCTTTAGTCTTCTATCAATTTGTTTAACTGTTGATTCGACTGCCCCTGAAGCAACAGAACAGATATTTTCAGCTTGATAATATTCATAATTCACAATACGGTGACGATGATTTTGTAGATAAGTACAAAAATTCTGCGCTGCTTTCTTCTTCAAAGATGAGAATAAAGCTAGAGTTTCATCTACTTTTCCTTGCCATAGTAATTGTTTACCTTGAGCGATGCGCTTGAGTGAACCTCCTACTTTGTAAAGATTTTCAACTAAATGAAACCAGTCGAGAATCTGCCTTGTTTTTCCTTGAGGATTGAACTGGTTGATGAGATTCCAAATTCCTTGATGACCATCTCCCAAACAATTGAGGATTACGTCAAAAGACTGATGATTAACCCATCCAACCAGTTGTTCGTTCTCTTGAAACCATGCGATTCGGCATTGAGTATCGATGCAGACAGCTTCTTCTGTCTCGCCAAATACAAGCCTCTCCTTTGGTTTCTGTTCTCAAACGTACCTTGCCACCGTCTACACTAATTTCAGCTATTTTTGATTCACACTCAGAATCATTAAACTGATATCGATGAACTAATCTTTGCTGAGTTTTGCCTGAAACTTTCATTCCCGTGTAACGTGCTATGTCTTGTGCTGCATTTTCGTAGGATACATTGGCACTAGCTCTGAGGCAGCATTCGGTTAAATATGGACTAATTCTTTGATAAGGTTTGAGATTCAGAATTACACCTTGTTTTTCACTCAATCTTAGTTTTCCGAGGATACTTCTGACAGTTTTTTTCCGCCCTACATTTGTTCCTGTTCTTTTTTGGCTAAAAAAATGCCAATTTTAGGACTTATATGTTCGAGTATTTGTTCTCTAACTGTTTCCTCAATTTTAGCTAAAGTTTCTATTTGCTCTGGTTTAGCTTGCCTGTACAGAATTTGAGCGATCGCATTGATGTGTTCTGTTAGCTCTTTTTCTTCTTCAGGTGTCATTCATTTTCTTTTATAACTATGCTTGATTATAGCGTTAGTTCTTTTGTTCTAACGAAAGTGACCTGCTCCCTTTTCTGATTCTTGTCTGATTACGTTTATTTATGATTTCTAAACGACGCTCATTTATTTTTTCTACTGACCATTTTGATTCACTAAGAAAATGGTGAATATTACTCTATGAAGAACCAATTATATTTTCAGTAATTTGGGAAATATTTTTCCGTTTACTTTCCCCTAATAATCCCGCTAAATAACAACAAAATCCTTTTTTCTGACCTTTCGTTTGCCATAAATCATCAAACTTTATACACCATTTCTCAAAACATGGGGGTAAGGCTTCAAGGGTTATTTCTTTCATGGAAAGCGATCTCGAAGAGATCCGCTTCGCGGTGCGCGCAGTGCCAGTCGAAGGCCGATCGCAGTTCTAATTCAAGTAAAAGCAAGATATTTCAATCATTCTATCCTATTTTGTTGCTCGAATTCCGAAAGTCCAGTTAGAAGTTACATTTTAGACTTTTCGTACATCCTCTCAAATTTTTTGCAACACTACCCAAATTAGTCTAGACGCGCTAGTAACTTGTGAACTTCGTCTAAAAGTTTTTTTGGAGTGATTGGCTTATAGAGTGTCAGGTCAACTTTCATTGTCTTAGCAATCTCTAGTGCAGGAAGAAGATTGTAGCTGCTTGGTCGATAGCCACTAACACAGATAACAGGAATAGAGTGTTGGACTCTAGAGCGCAATTGGTTAACTAGAGTAAGCCCCCCTTCGGGCAGAAATTTTTCATTTTTCCGAATCATCATATCGGTAATAATCAAGTCAGGAAATATCTTGTCAGCCAACTGCAAGGCTTGGGAAACCGTTGCACTACAGTAAACGATATGGTTTTTAGCTTCTAGCAACTGTCGCCAATAAGCAGCTAAAGGAATATCATCTTCGCAAATAAGTATAGTTCCCATAGTATTCTCCGTTGTATTAGCTGGACGCACCGCGACTTATCTATAGGAAACAGGATTCTACGGTACTAATAAGATTAAGATCAAAAAATTGAATTAAAACTAAGTCTTTAGTATTCTATTAAGGGTGTCGATTATTTTTGCTGAATTTAAGGGTTTCTTAAGTAACGTTACAGATTTTAAATCATTTGGCAAAGTGAACTTGGAGTCATATCCCGTTGTAAATGCAAAGGGAATTTGCCGATTCTGGAGTTCATATGCCAGAGCAAAGCTGGTTTCGTGTTTAAGATCGATGTCTAACCAACAGATACGGTATTGATTTTGCTCCAGCAGTTCCAGCGCACGAGCAACGTTAGGTGCGGAGTCAACCTGCTCAAAGCCGAGTTTCTTTAGGGTATGTTCTAGCTCCATCGCAATCAGCATGCTATCCTCTACGAGCAGCGATGCCCCTTTTCTTAGATAGGGATTAACAGTTTTCTTAACCTGTTGAACTGAATCGTGCTGCTGGAGTTTTGGGTTAAGAGAAACCCACTCTAGTAAATCCTGGGGTAACCAGAAATCCGCTTCAACGCCTGTAGATAGGAAGCGCAAAGTTGCTTCTCCACCGAATTCGTAAGGAATCGCGCGTTCAAGCAACTCACAGCCAAAGCCTCGTTTTTGAGGTAGGTATACCCTGGGACCGTTAACTTCTCTCCAGTAAATGCTAGCTCCGCCATTCACTTGCTGCCAGTTCACTATAACCTTGCCCTCTGGAACGGACAAGGCTCCATATTTCACCGCATTGGAGACTAATTCATGGATGACCAAGATAAAGGTGGGGATAAAGTTACTACTTAGTTTGACCTTTGGTCCGTTGAGTTGAGCCTGCTTACCACACTCAAACTCATCAGATAAGTAAGGGCGGAGTTCGATAGTCAAAATATCCTCAAGATTGGGCCATTCTGTCCCCGAATGGCTTAGTAATTCATGGGCTAGCCCCAGTGCTGCAATGCGTTGCTCTAATACGTTGATATAGTCCGCAAGAGACGTTTGGGAGCGGCTGGTCTGGTTCACGACGGAGCGGATCAGAGCCAAAGTATTTTTGACTCGGTGCTTTAGCTCTGCAATCAGCAAGTTTTGTTGTTGCTGAAGAAACATAACGATCTCGTGATTCAGTGATGCCTTGAGTTCTAAAATGACAGCCAAATCATGACGACTCCAGGGGCGGCAGTGTCCTCGAACAATCTCTTGATACATCTCAAATGATCGCTGGGGAGAAAACTGGAACTCAGAATCCCTAGTATCCGTTGCAATGAGTTCTTGCTGGTCAGGATTCCCCGCCCACTTCACCTCACTACTCAGCTCATTCCTGAAGAAGACAAAATAATGGTTCGCATGATATTGCAGCAAAAAGAATCCACCACCTGCACTTTCGCCCCAGTCCACAGGGACTGACACACTGTCGGGGAGTGATTCTGTCCTAGATAGTTCTAGCAGTGCGAAGCTCTCAACGGTTACGATTCCAGTCTCGGAGTGGACTTTTTCCTGGAATGGCTGATGGTTAATCAAAGCCAGAATGGATGGCTCAGGGGGAACGTGGCCATAGGATGTGAAGATCTTTTGGTCAACCACAAAGGATAGACCATCAGCTTCAAGCAGCTTGCATAGTTGCGGCAGAACTTTGGACACAAGGGTTTGCCAGGATTGATTCAGGACTTTTTCTCGTTTGTTAGAAGTGTTAGAGGTTTGTTTTACCTGGGTAAAGGTTTGGGCGAGCACCCTGGCTGCTTGTTTACGGATATAGAAGTGCTCGGTAGTAATAGTTTGCTGCAATTGTAAGGAAAACAGCATTCCGCAGAGATCGAGTGCTGTCCGAAATTCTGAGGAGAGTAATCTTGGTTGAGTATGATGCAGTGCAAACAGCCCCCACAGTTTTTCCCCATTGGTAATTGCCAGGGTCATACTGCTCTGGACACCCATTCCACGTAAGTAATGCTGGGTATGGAAGGTGGAGGCACCGCGAATTTCAGCCAGAGAGAGGTCTAAGGGTTCTTCGTCAGAGTCCCAAGCTAACAGGGGAACGGGTGTCGCATCAATATCTGGAATCACCCGCAGCGAGGTTTTAAGGAAAAGCGATCTAGACAAGTCTGGAATATCGGTCGCAGGAAATCGCAACCCTAGAAAAGACTCCATGTCATTGGAGAGGGATTCTGCCACAACTTCCCCAGATCCATCCTGGAGAAACTGATAAGCCATAACCCTATCGAAGCCCGTTGTATTTCGCAACTCCTCAGTGATAGCAGCCAGAAGCATCTCTGAACTGTCCAAGCTTTGAAGCAGTGACATCATTCGGGGCATCAGGGTAGTGGGGCGTTCCAAAACCACAGACAAAGGCTCTATTTCAATCAGTGTGCGATGACCATTAAAATGAACGCTGACTTCAAAGTCTTTTCCCTGAATGTTATAAATATCAACTCGTTCCCGTCGAGTCTGAATCCAAGGCAATCCACAAGCACTCCGCAGTCTATGAATTAAATCCTCAGGCAACAACCTCTGCAAATCCTGCCCCAAGTAACTGGTTACATCTCCTTGGTCCTCCGTCAGACCCAACATGAGTGCTAAATTCGCTGACACATGGGTAATTTGCTCCAGATTTTCATCCGTTGCCAACAATGCTCCAAACAGCTGGATATGTCCCAGAATATGAACAGGTTCTTGGCAACACTGAGCAATGGCTCGATTCCAGAGGGATTCTGATGTTACATTCGATGACATGTCAATTCACACATTTATTTATAGAATTCAAAGCCAAAACCAGAGCGGTTTACCCGATCAATGTAGGCTTTGAGGCAGGCTTTAGTCCCATCAAAGCTTTTGATTAGAAATATATTCTTTAATAGTATCAGAAGACATTTCTGCTTATCTTCTACCAAATATTTTTAGATTCTCTTTGCGAATTACCGCTTAAAATGATCCATAGTAATCACTTTTGGACTTACACTCAAGGAAAATGTGATTAATTGAGAAGTATTGATACATTACTTTGACTAACTTTATCTACTCTAGTAACCAACGTCTATTCACGAGTAAATAAAACGTTTGCTCGTGAATACACTCCTCCAATAATCATCAACCTTTCAATTATGCCAAGTAGTGACACAGCAAAACCATTGGTCAAAATTTTAGACAGAAACTTTGTTGTCGCGATTGGAGCTTCAGCTGGAGGTTTACAAGCACTAGAGGCTTTCTTCAGCAGCTTACCCCAGGAGCCTGGAGCTTCTTTTGTCGTGGTGCAACACCTGTCTCCAGACTTTCCAAGTTTGATGGTTGAGCTGTTGCAACGTCGTACCAAATTATCGGTCTGTTTGATTGAAAATGAGATGACTCTGGCGTTGAACACGGTGTATGTTATTCCGCCTGGATACATGGTGAGCCTACAAGGGCAACAATTATTGTTGGAAGAGCGTCACGCAGGGACGATTGATTATCAGATTGACTTCTTCTTTTTAAGTTTGGTTCGGGAGTGGGGAGAACGCACTATCGGCATTTTGCTTTCTGGGACTGGACGGGATGGTACAGAAGGGTTGAAAGCCATTAGTCGAGCTGGAGGGATTGCCCTCGTCCAGTCCCAGGAAACGGCTCAGTTTGGGGCTATGCCCAATAGTCCAGTCAGTTCTGGTCTGGTGGATGAAATTCTCTCTCCCGAAGAACTCGCTCGATCGGTCTACGATATTATTCGCTATAGCATTACCCAAGCTTCCTTAAGTTCTGAAGAGAAATCGCTGCTCCCGACAGAGCAACTAGACAAAATTTTGAACCTGCTACAGCAGCAGGAAAATATCGACTTTTCCCAATACAAACTAGGCACATTACATCGGCGGATTGTCCATCGATTACTGTTATCCAAGGCCAAAACAGTTGAGCAATATATTAAGCACCTGAGTAACACCCCCGATGAAGTCAAACACCTTTGTCAGGATTTACTGATCGGTGCAACGCGCTTCTTTCGAGATCCCGATATGTGGTCTTTGCTGCAAACAAACGTATTACCACCTTTAATTGAAGCCCTAAAACCAGGTCAACCCCTGCGAATATGGTCAGCAGCCTGTTCTACAGGGGAAGAAGCTTATTCTCTGGTCATTGCAGCGGATGAGGTTATGCGACAGATGGGGAAAAAGCATATCATCAAGTTATTTGCTACAGATGTTGACCAGGAAGCTTTGCTGATTGCCTCTGGGGGGCTTTATCCAGAAGCGATCGCCTGTGATGTTGGGTCAGAACGACTGGCTCGCTATTTTAACGAGGAACCCACTGGCTACCGAATCAAAAAAATTATTCGCTCTAAGGTGGTGTTTGCCTCCCAAGATCTCACCAAAAATCCTGGATTTTCTCAAATTCATCTGGTGAGTTGCCGCAACTTGCTGATTTACATGAAGACCAATTTGCAGGAACAGGTGCTGAAACTCCTTCACTTTTCTCTGACTGCCAAGGGCGTTTTAATTTTGGGTCCATCAGAGCATTTGGGTACTCTCTCCCATGCCTTTGAATGCATTGACTCTCAATGGAATCTCTATCACAAACGCCAGGATGTGAAGCTCTCGGTCAGTCGTGTCATAAAAAAGCCGTTTCTGCAATTACCTCGGTTAGCTAAATCCGTTAAGCCCCCTGTTTCTTCCTATGAACATTTACTTACCAATTTATTGGCACTACGCTTTGGTGAGCGTCCAACCACCTGTGTGTTGGTGGATGAAAACTATCAGATTCTCCATCTTTTTATGAATACGGCTCAATTGCTAGAGTTTCCGTTGGGAGTCATCAGCACCTACATTTTGGATATTGTGCCAAGGGAACTCAGGCTTCCGTTAAGTACTGCCTTACATCGGACTAATCGAGAGCAAAAAAATGTGCTGTATAGCGACATTCAGATATCGGATTTAGAAAAAAACCAACGGATTAATCTCTGGGTTGGGAGAACTAAATATGATTCAAAACATATAGATGGAATATTTATTGTGATCTTGGAATTGGTGGATCTGCTTGAATCGGAAACAAGCTTACCCAATTTTGAGTATGACCCCGATTCAGATTTATCTCGGGAATTTCGAGAACTTGAGTTTGATCTCCAGCAAACCCGCGAGAATCTTCAAAGCAGCATTGAAGAACTGGAAATGGCCAACGAAGAACAACAGGCTACGAATGAGGAATTGCTGACCTCTAATGAAGAACTCCAAAGTACTAATGAAGAACTGCAATCGGTTAATGAAGAACTTTATACGGTCAATGCTGAAAATCAGCAACGTATTGAGCAACTCATAGAACTCGGTACTGACATTGATAATCTTTTACAAAGTACGGATATTGGGGTGGTGTTTCTGGATCGGGAATTGAATATCCGAAAATTCACCCCTGCTGCTGCCCAAGTCTTTAATTTTCGTTTTGGTGACGCTGGTCGTCCTCTAGATGAATTGGTCAATCACCTGGATATTGACAAATTGATACCTATGATTCAGCAGGTTGCCCAGACCCAAACTCCCCAAGAAACTGAGGCTAAGAATTTAAAGACGGGCGATCAGCTTTTGCTGCGGATTTTGCCCTATAGCCTAGAGGATGAATCAACAGATGGTATTGTTCTGACCTTGATTGTCATCAACGATCTCAAACAGGTACAAGCTCAGCTACTTCAAAGCAACCAGCTTTTGGAAGAGATCTATAGTACTAGTCCTGTGGGTCTCTGCGTTCTGGATCAGGACTTGCGATTTGTTCGGGTCAACCAAGTTCTCGCCGATATCGACCACCGCAGTATTGAGGAACATCTAAACCAACCCTTATCCGAGATTCTACCTGAAATTAGTGACATTATTAGTACCCACTGTCAACAGGTGATGAATACGGGGCAAACCGTTACTAATATAGAAATCAATCGACAAGTTTCTTATCTCCCATCTGGCGAAATTTCCTGGATTTTCAACTTCTTTCCTGTGAAATTAGACAGCAAGCAGGTGGGAGTGGGAATAATTGTCACGGATATAACCGAGCAACAATTAGTACGGTCTGAACTCCAAGAAAGCAAAGCGTTCCTACAGCAGATTGCGGATACTAGCCCAGCCACGTTGACCATTTTTGACCTGTCCACTAGCAGCATAGTTTATACCAACTTAGGAGTTGAATGTCTCATTGGTTATACCCCTGAAGAGATTTATGAAATGGGTCATAACGTCCTTGAATGTTTAATACACCCAGATGACCTTGAATCGTTTCAAGACCATTTAAACCAGGTCGCTGAAAATCAAAACGGCGAAATTCTGACCGCGAGGTTCCAGATGCTGCAAAAAGATGGAACGGCGCGTTGTGTGTATCAGCAGACACGGCTCTTTACCAACAATGGTGAGGAGATTCCTTCACAATGCTTAGGCGTAATCACAGATATTACGGAGTTGGTTGAAGCCCAAAAGGTGCTTCAGCACAACAACAACCTGCTTCGTAACACCCTGAACAGCACGTCTATCGTTTTGTTTAACCAGGACTTAGATTTGCGGTACACATGGGTACACAACCCCATTCCAGGATTTTCCATAGATGATATGCTGGGTCACCGAGATCGGGATCTTCTCCCGCTCGAAAAAGCCGAGCACCCGATCGCTCTGAAACGGGAGGTTTTAGATACTGGGGAAACGATCCACCACGAAATCACACTGGACATAGATGATACCGTCCAACATTTTGATATGACCTATGCTCCTCGGTACAACTCAAATCAGGAGATTGTGGGTCTAACAGGTGTGGGAATCGACATTACCCACATCAAGCAAAGCAAAGAAAAACTTCAAAACACCACAAAACGCCTGGAATATGCGCAGCAGATAGCCCACATTGGTGATTGGGAATATGACCCAGAAATCGATCGAGTGATGTGGTCTGTTGAAACGTTTCGGATTACAGGGTTTGACCCGACTAGAGGAGAACCTTCCCTCAGAGAAATTTTTAGTATTATTCACGAGGACGATAGGCTTAAGGTAACCGATCTTCTGAGTCAACTGTCCTTAATACAAAATCGAGGGGAGTCAATGGATTCTCTGGAGTCCATAAGTTCAGGGAATCAGAGTATTGAGCAGACCTCGTTCAACATGGATATTCGCATTTATCCGAGAGGAGAAGACACCCTTCGCCATATTCATATCATCGCTTGTTTTTCTAACCAAGAGTATGGGCGAAGGGTTCCGTTATTTGGCACCATTATGGATATTACTGAGCAAAAACAGCTCCAAGAAGATCTGCAACGTCAGGTCTTTTTCGATCCTTTAACCGAGTTAACTAATCGAGCCTTTTTTTTGGAGCATCTAAAAATGGCAGTGGGGCGAGCGAGTCGCGATCCATCCCGAAAATTCGCGGTGTTGTACCTGGATGTTGATGACTTTAAAGATATTAACGATACTCTGGGACATGCTACGGGTGATGAATTGCTTACAATCGTTGCCGAGCGGTTGGAGGATTCGACTCGTCCTGGCGATATTGTGTCTCGTTTAGGGGGGGATGAGTTTGCCATTCTCTTAGAAAGGTCTGATAACTCCGAAATAGCTATGGACGTAGCCTTTCGCATTCAATCGATCATCTCTAAACCTATTTCTCTCTCTTCTACTCAATTATCCGTAACTATAAGTATTGGTATTGCCTTTCATCCTCCAGAAATTCCCTATAAAAGCGCAACTTCGGTTCTAGAAAATGCGGACATTGCTATGTATCAGGCAAAACGTCGAGGACCAGGAAATATTGAACTGTTTCGTAACGAGATGCGGTCTGAGCGGTTTAATCAGTTGGACTTAAAAGGTGCTATCCAGCAAGCCATTGAGCAGGAACAATTTGTGTTGCATTACCAACCCCTGGTTGATTTATCGTCGCGATCGCTTATGGGATTTGAAGTACTAGTTCGTTGGCAACATCCACAACGAGGTTTACTAGCCCCTCTCGATTTTTTACCCATAGCTCAGGCATCGCATTTGATGCCCAAACTCGAAAACTTTATTATCAAACAAGCCTGCCAACAACTCAGCTATTGGCAACAAGAGTTCGATCTTAGTCCAAGCTTTCGACTCCATGTCAATATTTCTCCTGACTTCTTAAAACATTCCAGCTTTATCAATAACCTCCGCGTCATTTTAAGCGAATCTGCCATTCAGACCCAATACCTCTGTTTAGAGTTAACAGAAAACTCATTTATTGGCTATAGCAGTTTAGTAGATAGCCTCATGGTGGAGTTAAAAAAATTGGGCGTGAGCATTTCATTGGATGATTTTGGTACAGGTTATTCTTCGCTGTCCTACCTGCATCGCCTTCCCATTGACCTGATCAAAATCGATCAGTCGTTCATCCAATCATTGGACACAGATTCATCTTTAATGAGCATTACGAAAGGCATTAGTGACCTTGCTCGTCAAATTGGCATTGAGGTCATCGCTGAAGGGATTGAAACCGTAGAACAATTAAAATGTCTACAAAATTTTGATTGTCCATACGGACAAGGATATTGGTTTTCCCATCCTGTTCCTCCAGAAGCGGCAGAGCAAATTCTCGAAAATTCTCAGTTTTTAGACAACAAGTTCTAGTACTTACGGTTCGCTCATTTTTTCCGAAGTTAGAAAAATTAGAGCTGTTCGCGATTGGCTTGCGCGAATAATGTCAGTAGAGCGAAAAATTATTTGCAATCAGACAGGCGATCGCTAAAATTGAGTCTTAACCACTTTTGATGATGATGAATACGTTATTCAAGCAATGGCTTGTGGTGCAAAAGGTTATTTACTCAAAGATACTCCTTCAGTCGAACTAGCTCAGGCAATTAGGGCAGTGAACAAAGGTTATACTCAAATGGGTCCCAATACTGTTCGGTTAGTATCTCAAGTTATTTTGTCCGTCCCCTAAATCCCCCAATCCTGGGGGACTTTCACAAATATAACTCCCTCAAAGTTGGGGGCTGGGGGGCTTAACCGAACGGTATTGAAATGGGTCCAGGATTATTTGAAAAGACTCTTTCCTCTAACTCTCAGATTCCTGCAACCATACCATCAGAATTAGCTGAATTAACCTCTAGAGAAACAGAAGTCTTGCAACTCATTGCTCAAGGTTATAACAACCGAGAAATTGCAGCAGAATTGTATATCACTGAGCGTACTGTTAAAAATCACATCAATAGTATTTTACGTCGCCTTAATGTACGCGATCACGAAGTGCCAGGCTTCGCCTGATCGCACTCAAGCTGCTATTTTCGCTAACAAGTATCGTAATTCCCAATAGAAACCATTATTGAACAACGTAAAGAAATTAATTGGAATGACTAGATCGAACATTAATCATCATTAGATTCAATAAACTGAGTTAATATGGCAGCCACGATTAAAAATACACCACCTACTAATACCGCAAGTAAACAATTATCATCCAGAAAATGACTCATAACCCAACCAAAGCCAAGAGCGATCGCAATTTCTGGTAAAACAATATAGAAATTAAAAATACCCTGATAGATTCCCCGTCGTTGTGGAGGAATGCTGCTACTTAACATCGCATAGGGCATAGTTAACATACTAGACCAAGCAATACCCCAACCCAACATTACAACTAGCAAGAAATACTGGTTAGGAATCACCCAAATAGTAATTAAACTAATACCACCACAGAGCAAGCATATTCCATGAATTAGCGATCTCTCAAAGCGTTTAGCTAAACGAGGTAACAAAAAAGAAAACCCAATACAAACCCCGTTATATAGAGCAAAACATAAACCCGCCCATTCAATACCATTACTGTATAAAGCAGAATGGCGACTCACTGCACCAAAAACATCATGAGCCACTGCGGGAGGAAAATAGAGGAAAAAACAAAAAGCACCCAACCAACTGCAAAATTGTACTCTTGCCAATTGTTTCATCTTAGGAGGAATCTCCTGTAGCGTTTCCCATGTTTCCTGAAGACTGTTTAAAATACCTCCTCGCGTTTCCTGTAACTGCTCGAATTTTGCTTCATTTTGGGGTGGATACTCAGGAGTTGTTACCACAGTCCATAAAATTGTCCCCAAAAACACAACTGCGCCCGCATAAAAAGAAATTTCTATAGTCAGAGGAATGAGATGCGATGGATAACTAAGATTATTAACCGCAAAAAAGTGATTTAAAATCCAGGGAAGAGTCGAAGCTGCGATCGCTCCTATCCCTACCATAACACTTTGTAGCGCAAATCCCACAGTCCGTTGCTCTATGGGTAATAAATCTCCGACAAAAGCCCGAAAAGGTACCATGCTCATGTTATTGCTAGTATCTAGCAGCCACAACAAACCAGCAGCACCCAACAAAGTAGAACATCTTGGCATTAAAACTAATGCTATGAAAGCTAAAATTGCACCTAATAAAAAATAAGGTCTTCTTCTACCGATAACAGTCCAGGTATAATCGCTTAAATTGCCAATAATCGGTTGCACGATCAAACCAGTTACAGGCGCAGCCAGCCACAACAAAGGCAATTGGTGAGCATTTGCGCCCAAGTATTCAAAAATGGCACTCATATTCGCCATCTGTAAACCCCAGCCAAACTGAATTCCCAAAAAACCCAAATTCATATTCCACAATTGCCAAAAATTGAGTTTCTCGCGAACTAGATTTTGAGGTTTTTCTGCTGCAATAATTTCGGTTAATTCTTTTTGATTTTGCATCCTAAAATTTATTTAACAAAAGATAATACAATGATGTTTCTCAAAAGCCATACTAATTCGCTAAATTTGCTTGTTTTGCAGCTAATTTAGTGATTAAATCCTTAAAAATTATTTTGCTTAAATCAACTGCAATTATTAACAATTCGTTGAATAACAAAAATTGGAATATGATAACTTTGGGAAAATTTCTCGTTCTCCCCATCTCCCTTACCCTATAATAAAACACCCTTAAGTAGAAAAGAGAGATTGAAGACTTTTAAGGGTATATTTTTCGTAATTAAATTATTTAATGATTTATATAATCAGGTTAAGAATTAACACAATAATGTATTGAATTTTACAAAGTATTACAGAGATGTCTCTCCATCAACTGTGAGTAAGTTGCTGTAAATTACCAGTAGCTCGATCTCAAACCCAAAGAGTTACGTTTCCTCTCTTGGTAGATAACATCGCTAACCGTTTGCCATCGGGCGACCAAGCAGAATACCAATAACGAAAATCTTTTTTTCTTCCATTAGTAAGATTAATAGGCTCAGATGTTACTAAATCCACCAATCCAATATCAGCGCGATCGTTTCCCTAAAGAAAAACTTGCTTATGGTTTTTGGTAGTTGCTTTGGCTCTTTGAACTACGTGTGCTAACATTTTACCATCTGGTGAAAGAGTATACGCCCCGCCAAAATAGCGTCCGATTTGTTCGAGATTAAATAAATCTTCTACTTGTAATAATTTTGATGAGATTATTCTTGAGAAATTAAGCAGCAAAAATTTCAGTAAAATCTAAAATAAATCCGGGTAATATCAATTTGATAAATGGAAAGCTACACATAAATTCAATCCAAAGGTAGGTGGGTATTGCACTAAAGTACTAGCTTTGCGTCGCCCACCCTAAAACTCATCTGTTACATTCTTGCTTCCAATTGGTATAATACATTTTCTCCTGATAGAGTGTGTATAGTGCATGGTGCAAAAAAAATTAGTATTTTTAGCCAAAGAATTTAACCGCTACTCAAAACCATCAACTTCGCAAGCGAGTTGATGATATGTGTCTAAGCAAATTTTTTTGGCTATGGGTTTAACTTCTTCGAGAAGTGCATCTTGGACATTGTTTATAGTGATGCCAGTGTAACGCTTCCAAGTAGGCAAAGAGTGTCCTAATTTTATTTCGACTTTTGTTTGCAAATGACCCAGATTAACTTGATTAGTTATTTTATCAGCAATCAAGGGTAAAAATAAATTATTTTCTTCTATATTAGCTTGAGTCAAAAAATTAGCTTTAACTTGTGCTAAAAACTGATAACATTCTTGTAAAATCTCAATATACATTTGATTATTTTTGATTAGACTATTCAAAACTTGATTAGCCAAAAAATATGTCTCTGCTTTAATTTTAAATTTATATGAATTTAATAACGACTGCTTAGCTATGGATAAATTATTGTGTAATTTACATAAATCATTTTGATTATCTTGGTACCGAATAGCGGACAAAAATCTTTTGTAGGTTCGTAAACAAGCATTTTCTTTGTCTAAATATTTTTCTTTTTCTTTTTGATATTCATTTTCCAAACTGAGCAAAAAGCTGTTAATTTCTTGAAAGAAATATAAACTGTTTTGAACTGATGCTATCTTCCAAAAAGAAACTAAATTATTAAATCTATCGTTTAATTCTCTGTGTAAATTTTGATAGTTAGTCTTTAAAGTAAGATGACATCCACATGATTTAGTGCCTGTATACAATTTATCTAGGTAATTTTCTGCCTTTTCAAATAGACTAATTATAGAATCACTATTATTATAATTAAAACTGTATACTTTATACAATTCCTCCATTCTTAACTCGATTTCTTGAAATAAATCTCCTATTTTTTTTGAGTTAGATTTTTGCAAAAAATTGAGTATATCCAACTCATTTTGCTTAGATGAATCAGCATCATTCTTTATTCTTAAGCCTAAAAATTTGAGAGCTTTTTGAATATCAATGGGATATTTTACTCGTTCAAGCCAATAGTCAATTGCTCGAATAGCTAGTAGATGACTCAAAAAGTTGACTGTACTTTTTGGTTTCTGCTTATTTTTAGAAATTTCTACTACCCTGAGATTATTTGATTCAGATTTTTGTTGATTAGAACTTAAATTTTCTATTTGGAGTTTTTTTGGTACACTCATAAAAATAAGGAGGTAAAAAGCTTAATTTTTAATAATAAATGTTATCTACAAAAAATTCATTTAAGAGCGACAATCTCTCTAAACCAATGAAATCTGCAGAATAATTAAAGCCATCATTTCATCCATTCTTAGAGCTAACTTTTGTCGCTAATTAATTGTTACTTTAACTAGATTTATCCTAGTGTTGTTTCTCATTATGTCGCTAAAATAAAGTGTTTTATACTAATTACTTTCTTTTTCGAGTTTCATCCTTTCTTTCTTCTTCAGACATTTTGGACTCAATTTGGGTGCGTTTGCCCTGATTCTTTTGCCTTGGCGATTGCATAGCTTTGCTTTTAGCTCGCAGTCGAATCTGAGCATCGATCGACCGTTGGACGAAAAATTTATAAAAGCATATATTAGCGATCGATTATTTACAGCGTGAACCTTTGGTTAGATAAGCAAAAATAAATGTAGTTAAAAGCATCATGGCTAGAGAATAAAAGTAATTGATGCTGGCAGCAGTCATTACTATTACTAGAAAAATTAGATATTTACGAGGAAAAATAGCGGTCTTATCTAGCCACTTTCTCTCTTTTTGGGAACAAAAATTGAGTTTTAACATGGCAATTATTGATTTTTTGCTTTCAATCTGTTTATCTCTTTTACACTCATACTTACACTCCGCACCACAAAGACTGTTTAATCGGTTTCTTCTCGTTCTCGATTCTGCTGCATTGCTTCGTAGCCAACACCAACGGCAAAACCTAAACCAGAGCCAGCTATAATCGCAATTGGTTGTCGAGATTCTTTTTCCGCAATATGGGCAACTATCAATCCTAATAAAGCACCAGCTAAAGCTGTCATAATTCCTGAAAAAACTAACATTCTTATATTCATAACTAAAGTAGAAATTATAAAAAAACAAACGAATAAATTAGTATCAAAGCTGTTAGAAAGAATAAACCATTATTCATCCAATCGTTGAAATTCCATTCTTTAAACATTTTGTTAATTATTAATTTTTAATTGTTGATTGTTTTTTTTCAGTCTCTGAAGGAACTTTTGTTAGCGTTCCATTATTATGATGATTCGCATTCTCTCGTCCTTGAGTTCCACCGTCTTTCTTCCTGTCTCTTTTTAAGAAAGATTGTTCAAAGTTTTTGATTACAATATAAAGAATAGGGACAAAGATCAGACTCAAAGCAGTTGCCACTAACATTCCGCCGAACACCGCCGTTCCTAAAGACCAACGACTGACTGCACCAGCACCACTAGCAATTAAGAGAGGCATAAAACCGACTAAAGTAGAAATCGCAGTCATTAAAATTGCTCTAAATCGCTGTTCGGATGCAAAAATAGAGGCTTTTTCAATACTCATACCCAAATCGCGGTTTTGATTGGCAAATTCCACAATGAGAATCGCATTTTTACTTGCCATACCAATTAGCATCACCAAACCTACCTGAGCATAAATGTTGTTGTTGAGAACGGGCCACACTCCACCAGCCTGTAAAAAAGTTGCTCTCAGCCAAATTCCACCCAATGCACCCAGGATAGCTAGGGGAACGGTGAGCATAATAATTAGAGGATCGATATAGCTTTCGTATTGTGCTGCTAGCACCAGAAAAACCATCACAAAAGCGAGACCAAATACTAGAGGTGCAGCTCCGCCAGCAGTTTTTTCTTCGGCTGCGGTATTGGTCCATTCGTAACCAAAACCTGGTTGTAAAGTCGCTTCTGCTACTTCCTCCATCGCCGTAATTACCTGTCCCGAACTATAACCAGGTGTGGGAGCAACAATAACTCTAATTGCTGGATAAACGTTGTAGTTGCTAACAATAGGCGGATAAGAAATTTGTTGAACATTGATGAGACTGCTGAGCCGAATTAATTCCCCATCACGAGAGCGCACAGAAAGACGGTTAATATCATCTGGATTGGAGCGTCTCTCAGCTTCTGCTTGAGCATACACTCGATAAAGTCTGCCATCTAAGACAAATTGATTGACAAAGTTTGAACCAAGATAGGTTTGCAGGGTATTGAGAATTTCGCTGATATCGACATTTTGGGCGTTGGCCTGATTGCGGTTGATATCGGCCTCTAGCATCGGACTATCAAAGGTAAAGGTAGTGAATGCAAAGGCAATTTCGGGTCTTTCGTTAGCAGCAGCAATTACCTGTTGAGTATTGCTCATTAGGGTTTCCATTCCCCTACCCTGACGGTCTTGGATATAAATTTCCGAACCACCAAAGTTACTCAAGCCGTCTACGGGAGGAGCATTAACGGCAATGACACTCGCGCCATCAATATGTTGTTGAAACTGCTGATTGATTCGCTGTAGCAGCCCAAACACCGAGCTAGAATCCCCTAGTCTTTGATTCCAAGGATGAAGCTTGACAAACATAACTCCTTTATTACTATTTTGACCGTCAAAAGAAAATCCTGAAAATGCCAAAGAATGCTCCACTTCCTCATATTCCATAATCATCTCGGCTGCTTGCTGAGTAATGTTATGAGTGTAGTTCAAGGAAACACCAGGAGGAGCCTCGACTAGCACAAAGAAATAGCCTTGGTCTTCTTCAGGTACGAATCCTTGAGGCAAACTGGTATATGTCCAACCCGTCAGCACTAAACCACCAATAAAGATTGCGATGACAAAAAGCTTTATGTTGGTGAGAAATTCAATCAGACTTCGATAGCGTTCTTTCAACCAGTCAAAACTTCTGTTAAATCTAGGAAATAACCAGCCCAAAGGTCCTTTTACGGGTTGCGTCCGACGCAGAAATACTCCTGACATACTGGGAGAAAAAGTCAAGGCATTAAAGGTGGAAAAGACTACAGCAAAAGCGATAGTGAGGGCAAACTGCTTGTAAACAATCCCTGTTGTACCAGGGAAGAAAGTGACGGGGATAAACACCGCCATCAAGACCACAGAAGTAGAAATTACCGCCCCGACCAACTCTTCCATTGCATCTAAAGCTGCCTGCACAGGACGCATCCCCTGAGAAAGCTTGGCTGATACTGCTTCGACGATCACAATCCCGTCATCTACTACCAAACCCGTTGCCAGTACACAAGCAAATAGGGTTAGCTGATTGAGGGTGAATCCTAATGCTTGTAGTGCAATCATCGCTCCAATTAAGGCTACAGGAATAGCGATCGCTGGAATCAGGGTAGTACGCCAGTCTTGAAGAAAAATAAAGATAATTAAGACAACCAGTCCAATTGCCTGTACCAAGGTAACTACCAAGTCTTGCAAAGAAGAATTGATAAACAGAGTATTATCATGAGCAATTTCTGCTTTTAAACCCCTGGGAAAATCTGCCTCTAATTCTGCCATTTTTGCTTTAACTAACTCGGCAGTATTCAGTGCAT
Organism: Hyella patelloides LEGE 07179; assembly: GCF_900659865.1. Classification (GTDB taxonomy): domain Bacteria; phylum Cyanobacteriota; class Cyanobacteriia; order Cyanobacteriales; family Xenococcaceae; genus Hyella; species Hyella patelloides. The sequence goes on along the minus strand of NZ_LR213779.1, from coordinate 32,819 downwards.
TTGTACCAGGAAGCTGATAGATAAGTAATCCGACCGCAGGGGCTTCCCCATCAAATATGGATTTGGTAAAATAATCTTCTACTCCTAATTCGGCTCGTCCGACATCTTTAATCTTAATCAGCGTACCGTCGCTTTGGGCTTGTACTACTAGGCTTTCTGCTTCTTCGACAGTGGTAAATCTACCGTTGACTCTTAAGGGTAATTCGTACTGCTGTGCGATTGGTACTGGTTGTCTGCCCACACCCCCCGCACCGACTTCAAAGTTTTGGTTTTGAATCGCACCAACTACATCGCTTGCTGTTAATCCCCTAGCAGCCAATTTATTGGGATCGAGCCAAATTCGCATCGAATAACTAGCTGAACCAAATGCACTGAGACTTCCTACTCCTTCAATTTTTCTGAGTTCGTTCCATAAATAGCGATTGACATAGTTATAGATAAACACAGGGTCATAATAGTATTCGCCATTTTCATCTTTTTCTGAAGAAAAAGCATAAGCCAGAGTAATACTAGGAGATTGTTTCTCTGTAGTTACTCCCGTGGCGAGAACACTTTGAGGTAAATTTGATTGTGCCTGAGCAACTCTGTTTTGCACCAGTACCTGAGCAATATTGGTATCTTTCTCTACAGGAAAAGACACATTGATCGTGGCATTACCGTTATTATCGGTGTTGGAGTTAATCCATCTGACATCTTCTGTACCATTGATTTCTCTTTCTAATACAGTAGTGACATTATCTACGGTAGTTCTAGCATCTGCGCCTACATAGTTAGCACTCACTGTGATTTGCTTGGGAGCAATTTGAGGCAGTTTATCTAAAGGCAACAATGCGATGCAGATAACGCCCAACAACACAATTACAATTGTACAGACGGTAGTGAGAACGGGGCGTTTAATAAATGGGGTTGAGATGGACATTTCTTCAAAGTAGTTAGTAGTTAATGGGTAGAGACTTCTTATTTCGCGTCTTTACAGTAGTTAGTAGAAAATTATGATAAATAATGTTATTGCCATACTTTCTGCTTGCTACTTGTCTACCCTTCAGTTTTTTAGTCCTTCTACCGCATCAGACACGGCTTGCTCTTGTTCTGCTTCACTAATGGCTGTACCATCTCTAAGGCTGAGGATATTGGAAACCGCAATTCTGTCTCCTTCTTTAATGCCAGAAATTATCTGATAATCTTGATTCTGAATTTTTCCTAGCTTTATGGGTTGTTGTTGGGCAACTAAAGATGTTTTTCCTGACTCGGATTCTTGTTGTTGGGCAATGTATACAAAACTTTGTCCTCCCAAGGTAGACACGGCAGTAGTTGGGACTAACACTCCTGGTTTTTTGTCCCAAATTACTTTGGCTCTGACATATTCTCGATCTTTGAGGCTATTTTCATTGGCAAAAGTAACTTTAGTCAGAATTGACTGAGTGTTTTGTTGAACTAAGGGAGCTATATAGGTAATTTTTCCTGACACTCCTGGGCTACCATCTTGGTTAATAATTTCTACTGACAGTCCTGTTTTGAGGCGATCGCGGTATTCTACAGGTATATTAATATTAAGGTCGAAGCTTTGATTGTTGGTAATGGTGGTCAACTCTTCGCCAACGTCAACGTAATCACCGACTTTGTTATCATCAAAACTGCCGACAATACCGTCGATGGGTGCATTGATAGTATTAAAAGCTAAATTTTGGCTAATAGAGCCTAATTCGGCTTCTGTTCTTCTTATCGTGGCATTTTGACTGTCTATATTTGCTCTGGATTGCTCTACCTCTCTTTCTGCTGCTCGTAGCGACTCAATTGCTGCATTCAGAGTTTCTTTTCTCGAATTACGCTGGGCAAGACTGCTTTTTAAATCGCGATTATCGTCATCTAAATCCTGTTGTGCTACTGCTCCTCCTTCAACTAGCATCTTAGTTCGCTCAATATTGATTTGTGCCAGTTCTACCTCGGCTTCTAATTCTTGCAAATCGGCTCTAGCACTTTCCACTTCGGCAGCAGCAGCAGCGCGGTTGGCTTCGGCTGTACTCAATTCGGCTTGGGTTTGCCCTAATATGGCTCGTTCGACATTGACGCTTTGGGTCGCTGCATTAACGTCTTCCTCTTCTTGAGTTGGTTCAAAGGAGGCAATAGGATCGCCTCGACTAACGCGATCGCCCTGACTGACAAAGATTTCTAAGATTCTGCCTTCGGTGCGGGGTGCCAGACTCACTCGATCTCTAGCTTGTAAAGTGCCGACATATTCGCTACTGTCATTGATAGTAACTGGTTCGATAGTTTGTAGCTGTACAGCAACTGCTTGAGGTTGATTTGTTTGCTGGTTGTTTCTATTACCACAACTACCAACACCAAAAGAGAGTAACCCAACAATTAAAACTGATAGGGGGATGTTTTTGGACTTAGATTGAGAAATCATTTGCTCATACCTTTTTTAATACTTAGGTGTAGCGACTTAAAATTTCACGAGTAATAAGTAACGAGTAACTCGTCATTACCTCTGCGGAGAAGGAGCGAGGATTCAATTATTGAATTATATTTCTATATTTTCGCGCCATAAATGGCAGGAACGGGCGAGTCGAGCATTTGAACTAAATTCAAATGACGCGCCCTCGGCTTTAAACCATACTTCGGGCTTTACTTATTACTTATTACTTAATGACGAGTTACTTTAGCCTCGTTGGGCGTGGTAAAAATTACTCCGACTCGCAATATTGACAATAGCTTATAAGTCTTTTATGGTATTAGTTTCAAGCTTTCAGTTCTTGGAGTTCTTTTGGTAACATCGAAGGATCGATTTTAATTCCCAAACCTCTAGCAATCCGCATTCCATAATCAGTATCAGCACGGAAAAAGTGACAGAGTTGCCTTAATTGAATCTCTTCAGGAACTTGTCCTAAACTACCGACAATGTTATCAACCAGTCTTTGTTTGGCATCCTCATCTAGTAAACGATATAAATCACCTGTTTGAGAGTATTCATCATTGCCCTCATGATGATCGTATCTATCTACAGCTACATTTCCTAAAGGCAAAGGTGGTTCTTGATAATCGGTGCTGGGTTTGGGTGCGTTGGGGTCACTATTAGGTTCATAATTGAGAGTACTGCCACCATTATCGCCATAAGCCATTGCGCCATCTCGCTGGTAAGTAGCAAAAGGACATTGAGGTAAGTTGACTGGCAGTTGTTGGTAATTTGTGCCTAAACGATAGCGATGGGCATCATTGTAAGACGCAACCCGCGCTAATAAAGTTTTATCGGGAGAAAAATCAATTCCTGGCACAATCGCACTGGGAGAAAATGCTGCCTGTTCGATTTGGGCAAAATAGTTATCGGGATTGCGATTGAGTTCGAGGATACCCACTTCGATTAAAGGATAATCAGCGTGTTTCCAAACTTTGGTCAGATCGAAAGGATTATCAGGGTGAGTTTTTGCTTGTTCTTCAGTCATTACCTGAATACAGAAACGCCACCGAGGATAGTCACTCTCTTTGATCGCATCCCAAAGATCTTCAGTCGCATGATCTGAATTCTGGGCTTTGATTTTAGCAGCTTCGGTTTCAGTTAAGTTTTGAATTCCCTGCACAGTTTTGAAATGGAATTTAACCCAAACTCGCTGGTTATCTTCATTAATTAAACTATAGGTATGACTGCCATAACCATTCATGTGACGATGGGTTTTCGGAATACCGCGATCGCTGTAAAGAATTGTTACCTGATGTAGTGCTTCAGGAGATTGCGACCAATAGTCCCAACGCATATATGGATCTTTAAGATTGTTAGCAGGACAGCGTTTTTGAGTATGAATAAAGTCGGGAAACTTAAGCGGATCGCGAATAAAAAAGACAGGGGTATTATTTCCCACCATGTCCCAGTTACCTTCTTCGGTATAAAATTTTACTGCAAAACCACGAGGATCTCGTTCGGCATCAGCAGAACCTTTCTCACCCCCTACGGTAGAAAAACGAGCCAAGACTGGGGTTTGTTTTCCGACTTCAGAAAACAGTTTAGCTTTGGTGTACTGAGTGATGTCTTTGGTAACAGTAAACGTACCCAAAGCACCAGCACCCTTAGCATGAACCACTCGTTCGGGAATACGTTCGCGATTAAAGTGAGCTAGTTTTTCCGAAAGATGAAAATCGTGCATAACTACTGGACCTCTAGCACCAGCAGTCAAGGAATTTTGATTATCGGCAATCGGATAACCGTCTTTAGTTGTGAGAGTTTTGCGTTCTTCCATGTTGGTTTTGTAGTGTAGTTAAAGGGTTAAATTTGAAGCGCGATCGGAATCCGATTGATTTTGCCAAATTGAATACTTAAAAGTTTGGCGTTGGTGAATGCATAATGCTGAGACAAGTTTTTACTAATCTATACTGTTATTCAAAATTATTTCAAAGCAAGAAAGCTTATAGGAGGGTGTGTCTTTTGAGCGTGAGAGATGCTGGGGTTTCGCGACTCATATCCAATAACGCTGTTGAGGTTAATGAGGGAAGTTTACATTGTCAAGAGATGGGGATACCGCCCGTCTACGAACCGTATTATTTTGGGTGACATTACTGTCTTGAACGAGTCCTAAAGGATACCGCTCCCCTAAAGGCCTCGCTTCCCTAAAGGACTCGGCTTCGCCGTCGCGCATCGCGCATATTGCTCATTGAGGGAAACCCAAGGGGCTGATTCTGTCTTCTGAAGGCAGAACTCTTCTGCCCCGCCCAAGACCCCTAAAGGACTCGGCTTCGCCGTCGCGCACTCGTTCGCTAAATCAGCAACGCCAAAAGGGTTTTAGCTAAACATTAGTTTGATTATTTTGTAATCAGTGGTGTTTGGTGTAAAAAGCGATCGCTTTTTACCTGTTTGACTAAAAAATCGGCTACATTAGTACGGGCAATAGTTTTAGCTTTTTGTCCTTTGAGATCGGTTAAGACACGATAGTCATCCGTTTCAGATTCGTCGGTTAATTCAGCAGGTCGAACGATAGTCCAATCTAAATTACTCTGCATAACTTCTCTTTCTTGGCGGTTTTTATCTGCATAGATGCGTCCTAATAGCAAAGGTAAGATTAAGTTATCGAACACAAATCTGCCATGTTCCCGACTATCTCCTGCACCGATTCCAGTCATACATATCAGGCGTTTTACCTCCTGTTGTTTCATTGCACTGATAATGTTACGAGTTCCTGTAGTGCAGAGATCGGGAACGCTAGTCACAGTAGACCAATTAAGGGGTGCGCCAAAAACGGTTATAACAGCTTCTTGTCCTACCATAGCTGCTTCGATACTAGCAGCATCCCTGACATCACCTTGAGCTTTATTCAGATTGCTTTGATTATCGAGCTTTTGGGGAGAACGAGCCAAAGCAGTTACTTCATGTCCAGCACTCAAAGCCTGATTGACCGTCAAACGACCGATATTTCCCGTTGCTCCACAAATAAGAACTCGCATTTGTTTGCTTCCTAATTAGTTGATTTTTGAGAAGTTATGAACTTTTGTCGCTCAAAAAGTTAAGCAAAGCTAAGGGCGTTAACTTTTTCTATTTCTTTGACAAAAGCGTCCATAAACAAATCGACTACCCCTGGATGCTTTCCTGTAATGAGGTTGCCATCGATAACTAAATCGGCGGTGACATCGCCATCATAGATAATTTCTGCCCCTGCGTTTTCGACATCGCAAATGATATTGTGAGCGCAAGTTACTTGACGATCTTTGAGCAAGTCGGAATCTGCACAAAACAGCCACAGACTATGACAGATCGTTCCTAATTTCAGATTTTCTGTCGCTACAGCTTGTCGCAAAAATACCACTGCTGGGGCGTTATTTTTTTGACCTTTGGTAACATTAACCTGATATCTTAGGCGATCCATCGCGTATGCACCGATACAAATGATTCCTTTATAGTCATCAGGGTTAATATTTTCTACTTCGGTAGTAACTGTAACGTGTTCTTCGATGGTGTCATTTTCAGGATTAGAACCAAATTGCAATGATTCGTTACCCCAGAGGTGAGAAATGTATTCGACTTCATAACCTTGTGTGGGAAAGTATTCGTTAAACCGACGAAACTCTGTACCATCAAAATGTTCTTCTATAAGTACGCCGATTTTGCCTTTAGATTTCGTTGCCATGATGTTTTAATTCCTTGCGTTTGAAGTACTTATCGTTCGTTAGTTATTTATCGGTTGACAATTAAAAATGATTGATTTTTGCTAAAGCCACCTCTTCTGGATTACCTAAATGTTGTTCTGGCTTGACCAAGAAAATAACTATTGCGCTGACTATTTGTCTTTCTTGAGAAATAGTCATCATGATCGATCATTTACCCTTGGTGTGAATTAGCAAAATCTCTTATATTTTCCTCAATTTTGGAAGTATCAGTATTTTCCCCAATCTTGGAAGTATCAGGATAAACCCGCCATTCCTTAATTAAATTACCCTTAAATCTGTACACATCAGTACAGGGAACTGTGATCTCTTGACCATCATTAATTCTCCTGTAGTGAGCATCCATTTCGATGATCACGGTGTCATTACCTACTTGCCAAGCACCTCTGACTTGGTGTTGTGTAGGTTTAACTATTTGATAAAAAGAAGATAAATATTGTGCAGCAGCATGGGGACCATATACAGGTTCATTAGCACCAACTTTGTAGTACACATCATATGTGAAGTAGGGATAAAATGATTCCCAATCTTCAATGGTCAATGCTTCAACCATTTTTTCTACTTTGGGAATCAAATTATCATCCGATTGAGGTTGGTTACTACTACCAATTATCCATTGAGGTCCATTAATAGACCACTTAGGAACATTTCCCGTTTCTACTCTTTGTCTACCTTCTTTATGTTCAGCAAAGTGCTTTTTCATGGTATCTGGAGGAGTCATTCTTTGGCTTTCACTGATAGTCATGACAGAAGTTGTACTTGGCACTTTGATAGAGGGATCGAAAACTGGAGCTACATCCATGAAAATTCGCAATTCTGAGAATTTATCACCTTCTACACGGAAGATATCACAACAAGGTAGGGTGATGACAGAATTATCTTTACGCCAATAGGTAACATCCATTTCTACAAATACCACGTCATCTACTTCCCGCATCATTTTAATGTCGTGGTAAACTGCATTAATTTGACTGAAAAAGTTATCTGCTGATTGTCTGATTGCTGGCTTATCGAAGCAGATTTCAAAGTTACCAAACTGGTACAATGGCTTATCCGTAAAAAAGGTAATAAATCCAGCAGAATCAAATGCTTCACCTCTAGAAAATAACCTTTTTACTAGGTCGATATTTTTGCCTTGAAGTTGTGTTGACATTGATTTTTTCCTATTTACTTGGTTTATCTGGGTTGACAATTTTTTTGGCGACTCGTTTTGTTTTTCGGAAAATTCTTTGGCACTGAGGACGGCTTGACGGACTGCTTGCTGAAGTTTGTCACGAATTTTAGCAGCAATTTTTTCCCCTTCTTTGTTAATTGGCTGCCAGTCCAAGGTATAGCTAATTTTCAAGGGGTCTTGAGAATGGCTAGCTGTTGGTCGGACAAGCTGATTTACTATCTTGCCAGTGAAAAAGGGATTATCTAATAGGGTATGAACGATCGTTCCTGCTTCTTTATCAATAACGATTTTTTCTTTGACCGTCATGCCCAAAGCTTTCATTTGCCTGAGTACGCCGTTATAGTATCTAGCTAAAATCTGTGGATTTTGAGCCTCTGGGTTGTAGCGAGACGTATTTTCAATTTTGTCTACCACTACTTCCCAAACAGTTTCTAAAGGAGCTTTTACCGCAGAGCTAAAGGAGAAAAACAGTCGGTCGTCTGTTTTTGGTTGCGGTTTGGCTTGATGGGGAAAGGTAATATCTATTAGCTGAGAATGTCCGTTGTTCATCTTATCAGTAACCTTCTCCTCTGGAAAAGTAAAAGAAGTAGCATTTGCCTGGTTGTATTCTTGTACTCCTTGCCTAAATCGTTCTTTGACTTTGCGGGTAACTTGGTTGAATTCGAGCTGTTCCCCATTAGGTCCTTTACAGTAGAATAAAGACCAGCCCTCCATCGGATCGTCGCTCCAGTCAATTGGTGCTTCGTCTTCTGGTTCATTCCAAAACTTTAAGGAATTGTATTTAAGAGCAACCGCTTTTCTCTCTGCTTTCGATTTAACTCGAATGACCCGATTAAAAACTACATTGGTCATGCCCCGATGTTGGCATTCCTCTTCTAACATTTGGGCAAAAAGGTTTAAATCGATACCTTCTTTAACGTTAAAAGAAAGGTGCATAGCATTGACGCGACCGATATGGGAAGGAAGACTGTCAACAGAACTTTGATGTGGATTGGGTTTACCCGCTTCTCGAACCTGAAGCAATTCCACTACTGTGTTGCCAAAAGAAATAAACTTGACATCCAACGCATTGTCTTTGCCATTTCTAAGATGGGGCAAATCTGTAATGTCTGGATCGATACCAGAGGCGATCGCATCTAGTTCTTCTTTCTGAAATAGGGTATTCTGTACCGTATCGCCGACTAATTCGTTTTCACTAACTACCAGTTGTCCTCCCAAAACTTCGGTATAAAATTCCGTCGCTTGCGCCATGTCATTTACGGTTACGCCAAAGTGCTGGATTCCTTGAAGGTAACGACCCAAACCAGAATTACTGGAGTTATCAGATGGCAATTGCGATTCTGTGCCATTCATTAAAGAAACTATCTCTTCTTTAAGCTGGTTAGTGGCTCCTGCCTGTAAAATCAGATCGGCAACTTGGGAACTATGTTTACCTGCTAGGGTCATTTTACCGTCATAGACAAAGGTGTAGACACTGCGCTCTGGAAATGGATAAAAAGCCTTGACATATTTGGCTAAATCTTTAGTTGCGGTCGCGTATTCGCTAGAAGCAAAAAATTGTTCCATCTCCAAGGGATTGGCAAAAGCAATTTCTATTGCTGCCTGATACTGTTGTTCTGGCGGTTCTGAATGACTCACTCCAAATGCTTCGGGACGAGAGTTATCTACTGCTTCTAGTAGATGCAGTCTCAGTTTCAACACCAAATTACTCTGAGCGATCGCATAAGCAAAATTGTCGCTAAGATATTGGCGAAACTCAGCTAAACTTACAGTGTTAGCTTTCTGAATCGGGATGTGGAATTTAACCCCATCTATTTGACCGTTAGGATTGCCCAGGGGCAGGCGATCGACATAGGTTCTGGAATTACCAAAAGCAGTGTTGTAGCCGATCGCTTTACTAAACAAATTATGCTCGTCTGCCATCAAAATCCCAGAGGATGCAAAGAAACTCTGACGGGCAGTTTCTGTTTCAAAAGTTAGTTCGGCGATCCCATCAAATTGTGCTGAATCGGGGCAAATATATTCAATCCCTGGAATAGCAGGCCAAATACCACCTCGATTGTGGTCTAGATGAAACTGCCAATATTGATATTGACTAGGTAAGCGAGCGCAGAGAGGTCCGTGTACGTTTTTCCAGTAATTGTAGAATAAATCGCGGTCAATACCTCGACGTTTCCACAACAGCACGTAAAAAGCTACTTGCCCTGGGCGATCTCGAATTGCATAATCTTGTTGTTTGATTGCAGATATCATATGTCCGTTACCAGTTTGCTCAAAAATCTCGTTGAGTGTCCCAAAGCAACCAGCTACCTTATTAAAACCACCATAGACACATAGCAATAACAACAGTTCTTCAATTTCTCGGTGGGTAATTCCCTGCTGAAAAGCTCGGTCTATACTAGCTAAAAAAGAATTACTCGAATCCTTGTAAGTTCCATTGGCAATCTCTACAGCGATCTCAATCAAGGCTAAAGCTTTCGGGTCAATTAATCGTAAATCGTATTCACCAACTACGCGAGTTAAAAAATCATCAAACCTATTATTTATCATGAGCTACTTCTCGGTTGGATGAGAATGAGTTCTTAATTCTTGGTTTATTTTTAGGTAGTAATTAAACTCAGCAAGTCTCCTGGGGCAAAAACATCGCGATAAAAAGTTAGCTGTTCGGTTTTGAGATAACACGCCCCTCGATGACCGCGACGCACCCAGGTAACATTACCTTTGGCAATGCTTTCGTTGGTTTCATCATCGACACATTTCCATTCAAAGTAAGTTACTTCACCGTAAAACATAACGATGGGCCAGCACATAGTTACTCCAGGTTGAGCAATTAACGCCCACCAGTGTTTTTCTCGTTCTTTTTGCTGGTCTAGACCATAATAGGGGCCGTCTTGACATAGATACACTAAATCGTCGCGATATTCATCGGTTAAGATATCACCTCGTCCCTGTCTCAATGCTTCACAGTGGGTGGGCCACCAATCTTTGTTTTCTTGTTCTATTTGTTGGAGAGTATAACTGGGACTAATTTCTGGTAATGTCGGTTCTTTCATCGCAGCAAATCTTTCGGCATCTTCAATCAGTTTTTTGGCTACATAAGCAGTTACTAATCCAGAACGAGAATAATCGGCAGCTAAATCTTGATAGAAATTGGTGCGTTTTTTAATGGCGGTAGGAGCAGTCTGCGATCTGCCATTTGTCGCTCCTTTACCGTTGGATTGGATCAATTGTTGTTGCAGCATAAGAGTGGTTACATCCTCCTTGAGTTGATTAGTCGCGCCAATATTAGCAATTAATTCAGCAACAGTAGAACTACGCTGACCTGCTAGGGTCATTTTGCCGTCATAGACAAAGGTATAAGCAGTACGTTCGGGAAAAGGTAAAAATCGATCTACATATTTTGCTAAATCCTTGGTTGAGATCGCATATTCTCTAGAAGTAAAGAATTTTTCCATTTCCAAGGGATTGGCAAAAGCAATTTCTATTGCTGCCTGATATTGTTGTTCTAGCGGTTCAATATGTGTCACCCCCGCTGCATCAGGACGAGAGTTATCTACTTCTTCAAATAGGTGCAATCGTAATTTAAGTACGGATTCACTTTGGACGACCGCAGGAGCGTAACTTTCAGTTAGATATTGACGAAAAGCGGAAACGCTAGCCTTGGCTGATTTTCTAATCATGATGTGGAACTTTAACAGACCAAGATCGCCGTTAGGTTCTCCACTAGGAATAGCATCCACATAGGTTATTGAATTACCAGGATTAGTATTGTAGCCAATCGCTTTACTAAAAATATTGTGTTCGTCATCCATCAAGATGGCAGCAGATTTAAACCAGACATTTCTTTCGGCTTCACTGGTAAAAGTCAATTCGGCGATACCATTAAACTGATATTCATCAGGGCAACTATATTTAATACCTGGAATAGTCGGCCACAAACCGCCTTCATTGCGATCGAGATGAAACTGCCAATACTGATTTTGACCAGGCAAACGAGCGCAGACAGGACCATGAACGTCTCGCCAATAGTCATCAAATAGTTCGCGAGTAATACCTTTGCGTTTCCATAACAAGACATAAAAGGCTAATCTGCTTTGGCGATCGCGTACTGCATAATCGGTCTTCCTAGTTGTGGTTAAAATGGTCATTTTTCCTCTTGCTCCTCAGTCAGTTAAGATTTCATCCAAAGCTCCAAAGCTGGCAGCAGCCTTGTTAAATCCAGCGTAAACGCATAAAAATAGCAGCAACTCCTCAATTTCGGCGCGAGTCACCCCTTGTTTGATTGCCATATCCACATGAGCAGCAAAAGGAGTACCCGAACCTAATAAATTTTGATTGACAACATCAACGGTAATTACAATCAAAGCCTTAGTTTTTTGATCTATTAATGGCAGTCCCCAAGCTTCACCCGCAACGCGAGTTACGAAATCGCCAAATTTTGGGTTGATTTTTTTTAGAGCCTGTTGCAGTTGTTGATCGTCTAGAACAGCATTTTTGTAGGGCATAGTTGAAGTGGGCATTGTTGATATTTGAGTCATAAGAAAAATTTTCCATCAAGAATTGCTGTAAAAGCCTAAATCTAAATGTAATGTCAGTGAAAAAATACAAAAAATTCTGCCCGATGGTGATTTTATGCCATCGATTCCAATTCATCTTATTGTTAAGCAGTTGATTAATAACCACGATCTCCCGATCGTAACAGTCAAGCAGAAGATTAATTTGTGGGCTTAATTTCAAATTAGCGATAAATCGAGAGGAACTAGGAAAGATTTTTCAAGTTTTTTTGGGGGTTGCTGAATCAGGAGATGAAAAGTAATTTATCACCCTATGTATACTCTCAAAAAGCTAATAGCTACAAACCTTGTCAGATTAGCAACCCTAGTAGATATGGTTTATTTTTCAACATC
>NZ_LR213779.1:0-19748 GCF_900659865.1 Hyella patelloides LEGE 07179 | reverse complement strand
ATCAAGTTGTAAATAAATATTAAATAGGTGTTTCTCATGAATCAAAGACACGCTGGAAAAGTAGCTGTAGTTACTGGTGCATCAAAAGGGCTAGGACAAAGCTTTGCCCTCCGTCTGGCAAACGAAGGAGCAGATTTAGTTTTAGTTTCGCGCTCGCCAGCTACCAAAACACAACAAATGGTACATGATTTAGGAAGCAAAGCTGTAGTTCAATCCTGCGATTTAACCTCAGAAACAGATATTGAAACTTTAGCCAATGTTGTTCAAGAAAAATTTGGACGCTGCGATATTTTAGTCAACAATGCAGGAATCTATCCTTTTCAGCCTTTTGAGCAGATGAGTTTTGCCGACTGGCGTAAAATTTTTGCGGTTAATTTAGATGCTCTATTTTTTACCTGTAAGGCATTTTTGCCTTTAATGAAACCCCAAAATTGGGGACGCATTATTAACATTACTTCTAATGTCTGCTGGATTGTGGCACCTAATGTAACTCACTACACCACTGCCAAGATGGGTGTAATTGGTTTTACTCGCGCTTTAGCAACAGAAGTAGCTGATGCAGGAATTATAGTTAATGCGATCGCTCCTGGTTTAATTCGTACGGAAACAACTGAACATGGAGAACAGGCAGGAATGTTTGAAATGGTCAAACAGATGCAGGCGATTCATCGCACTGGAGAACCAGAAGATGTAGCTGCGGTAGTTTCTTTTTTGGCTTCAGAAGATTCTAGCTTTATGACAGGACAAACTCTAATGGTTGACGGGGGGATGTCTAGACTTTAATTGCTTTTTTGACTGTTTCTGTTATCCATATTTTAGAACTGTTGTCTTCTAAAGATAGAGGCAAGGGTATTTAACTTCTTTAAAAATCTAGTACCAAACACGAGTAACGCACCGCACCTTGGCAACTGAATATATCTGGTTCTGTACGGAAAAGGTCGTACAGGTAAAATATTCAACCAACACGGACGGCTTTAATTTCTGAAGTTTCCTCAGAAATCGCGTCCTCAAATACAGAGAAACCAAAAATTTCGTATTCTCAGGCTTGGAAGGACGAAAAGTAGAGGCTAACAGCCGTTAGCCCCTACTTGTGGTTTTTATGGGAATTACTATAAATACAAACAAGCCAAAATTCACAATCAGAGATCGCTATAAAAAGTTCACTAAAAGCTTGTAAGATACTAAAATAAGTAAAAATAGTAGATTCTTCCGATTTTTTATTGACAAAAGCCAAACCAAAAATTGACATAAAAATTTATTTCAGCTATTAATTAATGACTGAAACTTATAAATTAATTTGTTTTTTCTTGAATTTACAAGGCTAATTCGTAATTATCCTAAAGGACTAGCGAAGCCGTCGTAAATTCTCACAATTAAATTACTTCTTAACCCAAATCAGGAAATGAAGATATTAATCAAAATTTTGAATATTTTTAACTGATGTTAAGCAATATCTAGCGATTGTCGCTCGTTACGACAAAACCGCCATTAATTTCTGGGGTGATATTTATTTATTGAGCTTCTTCTATCATGTGGCTTAATTGATGATATGTCCTTGTCTATCTGATGCTTTGGACAGAACACTCTTGACCTTGAGAAACTTTGGGATTGAGAATATAGCCAACGCCATAGATATTTTTAATCCAATTTACTGCCCCTGCCTTATTGAGCTTTTTCCGCAATCCTTTAATGTGGGTTTTAACACTTTCTTCGGATGGCAGATTATCAAATGTCCAAATTAAATCTAATATATGCGAGCGACTATACACGCGTGCGGGATTACGTAAAAACAATTCTAGAAGTTTATACTCTTTAGCAGTAAGTTTAATTGGTTTTTTTTGATAGCTAACTTCGCAGCTAGTGGGGTTTAAAATTAACCCGTTAACATTTAAAACTGTATTGGGAATTACCTTTTTTCGTCGGGATAAAGCTCGTATCCTTGCATTTAATTCATCTAAATCTAGGGGTTTAGTGATGTAATCATCTGCACCTGCATCTAATCCTTGAATTCCAACTTGACTAGCATTTTTAGCCGTAATTAATAGAATTGGTAGCGTGAATCCTTGCGATCTCATTTTGGCACAAAAACTGACCCCATTAAATTTTGGGAAGAATAAACTTAGTAAAATCAATTCATATTTTCCACTTTGAACATATTGCCAACCCATTTGACCATCTTTTGCTACGTCTACTACATGACGCTGACTGGTAAGAGATCGATCGAGTAAGTTTACTAAAATTTCATCATCATTGACTATTAAAATGCGCATAGTATAATTTCTCTCTAACAAAAATTAAACCCAAACAAATTCAACGTTGGCTTGATAATTAAAGCTGATTGCTCTAGTATCTATGTTGTTTTGATGAACATAAAATATATTGATTGTGATTTTATTCTGTTGTAATTAACCAGTCATCATGAGTTTTTAACTATGATTATTCTGCAAAATTTTATGGTGTTAGCTCAAGTAAAAATAAGCAAGTTAAGAAAAAAGTTAACTTTACAGGCTGCCATTTACTCCTAGACTGATTAAGATTAGGATTAAAAGTTGCTTAATATTGTTTTATCTTTCTTATTTTGCGCAGCCAAATTGACTAAAATATAAGAGACTGCCAATAACCTTAATGACACACTAATCACTATGTAATAACATGAGCTACACGAAATGATAGTAATTTTCAACAGCGTGATTCTATATGTTTGGCGGGGCTTATAAAGTCCGCCCGCAGGTGGCGGACACAGCCCCTTGGGAAACCAAGCATAGCAAGCATAGCTCACGCTCAAAAGTAACTGGAGACGCACGTAGGTTGTGCAGAACTAAGCATAAAACCCAATAAAAGCTTATGGGCTTTGGGTTTTGTTCCTCTTCTTGCAAAAGTTGCTCTTTGGGGAAACCACCAAGACCGCACTTTCGCGCAACCCAACCGACATTTTAAAAATGATCTATCTAGCTATTAGTGAGAATTAGTGTGAATTATTAAACTGCGATTACCGACAATCATTTCTGACTTTTCAGACAGCTTCAAATTCTCTAACATGAAGATGATTTAGTTTTTTCCTCAAGAGTTAATCGGCAGCTTAATCCGAAACTTCGTATTACCAGGTTCTGAACAACTCTGAATATCCCCATGGTGTTCGGCAACTATAATTCGATAAACTAAATCCAGTCCAATACCAGTTCCTTGACCAATTTCTTTAGTGGTAAAGAACGGCTCAAAAATCCGCGACTGAATTTCTGGCGGAATACCAGACCCGTTATCGGCAATTTCTACTACTACAAAATTTTTTTCAACTGAAGTCGAAAGCTTTATTGTGCCATTATTCTGCCCTATTAGAGCATCGATCGCATTATCGATCAGATTAGTCCAAACTTGATTAAGAGAACCTCCATCTGCCTTAATCAGGGGTAAATTATCAAGATAATTGCGAACTACAAACAAATTGTGTTTTTCTAGTTTGTAGTTTAAAATCGTCACCGTATTGTCTAAACCCTTATGCACGTCAGTATTTCTCTTCTTCAAGGGTGCTTGATCGACATAAGAATAAGATTTAACCGCACTGACAATCTGAGAAATGCGACTGGCACTTTCTTCTAAAGTACTCAATAAACTGGTTTGAGCTAAGGTTAATTCCAGACAAGTAAATAGATAGTTCAGAGTATTGGCAGTTAGATTTTCTTCCAGAATAGCTAGCTTTTTAGGAGTAATTCCCCCTGCCACCAAATTAGGAGCAAATTTCCATCCATCACTGATATCATGTTCTTCTAACCAAATAGTCAATTTGTCTTCGAGCTCTATCTGTTCCAATGGACTGATACATCTAGGTTCAGCAATGCAGTCAATTGCCTCACGTTTGAGTTTTAAAAGATTTTCAAATTGTATAGGTGTCAAGCATGGCTCAATATGTTTCAAAGCGAAAGCTTGGATCTCTGGAGTCAATTTTTTCAACTGACTGACTGCACCGCAAGCAGCAGAAGCTGGGTTGTTTAACTCATGGGCAAGACCAGCTGCCAATGTGCCTAAGCCAATTAATTTTTCGTGGTGTTGAGATAACATCTGCAACTCTTGGGTACGAGCTGCCATATGACCCAAAACTACTTTTCTAATTGACGGAAAATTTAAGAGCATTTGCCAAAAATCATCTTCTTGGAACAGATATAGATGAGTATCACTAATTGCCTTACTACTTGCTAAATGATCTGTGCCAGCCAGAATCGGCACTTCACCAAAAAACGTATCTTGGTCATAGGAGGCGATCGCAATTTCTCGGTCATCAATCTTTTGAGATATTTGAATTTCTCCTTTGAGTACTACATAAAAATGAGTGGCAGGCTCTCCCTGACGAAATAATATTTCTCCTGGATTAAGAGTCGTTTCAAAACATACATCCTGAAGTTTTAACTGAGCTTCTGGAGTTAATCCTTGAAACAATGATATTCGGTTTAACATTTTTAAATGATTGACAGAATCTCCCTGGCGAAATCGTGTTTTTCCTGGATTAAGAGTCGTCTCGACACATACATCCTGAAGTTTTAACTGAGCTTCTGGATTTAATCCTTGAAACAATGATATTGGGTTCAACATTTTTAAATGACTGTAATTACTAAAGCTGTCTATCTTACTAATAATGTGGAAAGCTTAGCCAGCTATTATCTAATTTTTAATTTGACAATAGCTGGTATGTAAAAACTAGGTTTTTAAAATGAAGCCAAATATTGATGTATAAATCGCACCGCCACCGAGCCTTCTCCCACAGCGGAGGCAACTCGTTTTACAGACTGATAGCGCACATCTCCGATGGCAAAAACCCCTGGTACACTGGCTTCAAATAAAAATGGCTCTCGTTTTACTGTCCAACTTTCAGTCCCTTGCAGATCTGGCATCAAATCTGAGCCAGTGAGAATAAATCCAGCTCGATCTCTTAGCACAAAATCTTGTAGCCATTTAGTGTTAGGTTTAGCACCAATAAAAATAAATAGTGCTTGAGCTGGAACAGTTTCGACTTTGCCCGTTTTAGAATTGGCAATGGTTATTGATTCTAGTTTATTTTCCCCCGAAGCTTCGATGATTTTAGTAGATAGCCTAACTTTAATATTGTCAGTGTCTTCGATTTGATCTACCAAGTACTGGGACATTTTGTTCTGTAAAGAATCTCCTCGCACTAAAAGAGTTACGGTTTTGGCATATTTGGAAAGACACATCGCTCCTTGACCAGCAGAGTTGGCACCACCAATGATAAAAACATCGTTATCGTTGCAAGAAATAGCTTCAGTTATGGCAGCACCGTAATACACCCCTGCACCAGTTAATCTTTCAATACCAGGAACTTGTAGTTTGATATAGGAAACACCAGTAGCAACGATCAACGCATGACAGTTAAGCTTCTTACCATTAGCTAAAGTAACAATGCGATATTGACCTTCGGTACTAATCTCAGTGACTTCCTGGGGGGTCAGGATTTCCGTCCCAAATTTATAAGCTTGTGCCACAGCACGTCTGGCTAAGTCCGCTCCCGTCAGTCCCACAGGAAATCCCAGATAATTTTCAATACGAGAACTGGTGCCAGCTTGTCCGCCTGGGGCCTCTTTTTCAATCAGTACGGTCTTTAAGCCTTCAGACGAACCATAGACGGCTGAAGCCAGACCAGCAGGCCCGCCACCGATAATGACCAGATCGTAAAAAGGCATTTCGGCATCGGTTTTCAGACCAACTTTTTCGGCAATATTGAGAATTGAGGGAGACTCTAGTTGGGAATCATCAGGAAAAATTAAAAGCGGTAATTTTGAGCAGTTTAAATCGTTCTTACTTCCCAATTTAGTAGCAGAGGTCTCTTGTTCTAGATCTCGCCAAATATAAGGAATATGATGACGAGCCAGAAAATCCTTAACTTTGTGAGTTTTAGGAGACCATCGATAACCAAAAACTTGGACTCCCTCAAAAATAGTCGAAAAGGAATTGTCTTGCCAAACCTCTAGTAAATCATCCAGAACTGGATAAAGATGAACATGAGCTGGAAGCCATGGCTTCAATAGATAGTAATCTACTTTGGCTTTGTTAATGGCATCCATCGCTGCTTTGGAGTCAGCATACGCTGTAATTAAAGCCCTTTTTGCCTCGGGAAACATTTCTCTTGCCCGCTCTAGAAATTCTACTCCAGTCATTTGAGGCATACGCTGGTCTACCAAAAATAATGCGACATGATGTTGGCGTTCCTTTAGCTCCTGCAACGTTTCTAAAATTTGTGTGCTTGACCAATGGGGTATGATGCGAAAAGAGGAACCATAATGAAGCCTTAAGTCGCGGGTGATTGTACGTAGCACTTCTGCATCGTCATCAATTGTAACTATTGCTGGCTTAGTCATAAAATCACCTTCCTGTAACAGGGTAACTATACATTTGAATTATCGGCGTTGCATCATCATAGGATGGTATAGATTGACGGGGAGTCGAAGAAACTCAATGAATTGAATTATCTATTTCAATTCATCCTGCAAAGCAATGCAACGTCGAATTAATGATCTAGACACCGACCATTTCCACTGAATCATAGCGGTCTACAATCTGGATATCTTCGCAGAATGAACTCATCTCAACAAACTTTTTCACTTCTGCTGTCGGTTGAACTAGGTAAATATTGATGTCTCGTCCGAGTTTTTGCTTGTTAAATGCGATCGCACGAATTCCCCCACTTGAGATACTCTTGAGATCATTCATCATTAAGACAAGATGTTTGATTGGTTGAGCAGTTGCTTGCTCAAAGACGTCTTGAAAATTCCAGATGGTACTAGAATCCAAGACTCCTCTTAAAGCAATCTTGGCAGTGTCTTCAGTGACCTCGAAGAGATTAGCATCAAAGAAGACTTCTGTAGGAACAACCCGAACTTTAAGCTTCATTTCATCGAGATTAGACGGCAAATTGACGGTTAATTTTTCCGCATCAAAATCGAAGTAGGATTGTCCGTTGAGCCAGACATCACCAATCTGAATACTACCAGGGGGTAAAATATCTGGTTGTACTCTTAATATATTATCTTTAAAGCCATTGGGCTTAGGCTTAAAGTATAAATCCATGGGCTTTTTAGTAATCAGAAGATTAGTATAAACTGTCGCCAGGTAAGCTAGTTCAAATGAATGATAGCCACTCATTGAATGAGAACCTTTACCGCGCTCGTTACCTCCCGATAAATAGGGGATACCATTGGCTAGAACATTAAAGTAAATGCCACCGTCTTCATTATCTAAAAACCAAGTATTGTAGAATGCTGCTGATTCTCTTGCCAGTTTTGAGTATTCGGGCTTACTTAAAGAGCCTGCCAAAATCAAGTAAGCTAATATAGCCTGTTCCTGCTGCCACCAAGCTTTGCGATCGTGCCAGACAACACGATGTTGTTTTTCTCCTGGTTTGAGAGTACGTTCTACTACATCATACCAGCCTCCACGTTGTTGATCGCTGCCGACTTCTGGCATAATTGCTGCAATCTTTTCCGCTAGCACTGCATAATCCTCTTTGGGTCTGAGATGATGCATTCGCATAATATTCCAGGCAATTTTGAGATTGTGACCAACGACTGCTCGATCTTGCTGCCAACCCCATGTTTTATCATGACTCCAATCTTCATTAAAACGTTCTTGGACAAAGGGGCTGTTTTCAGGATCGGGAAAATATTTCTCGATTGTATCGAAAGTAGATTCTAGAAAATCAGCGTATTCTTCAGAGCCAGTAGCAAGAAATAAATTAATCAGATAAGCGGGAGCGTGATCTCCAACAGAATTCCAATTCTTTTTGGCTCTGTTATCACCCAACGTAGGACATTGAGGACTCAAGGTAATCGGATCTATATGGGAGAAAAAGCCTCCTTTCTCAGTTGTGTCTAAGAAATAGTTATTGAAGAGATTGATCGTTAATTCAATATCTCGCAAAATCTGAGGATCGCCAGTCAAGCGATAAGTCTGAGTCGGACCTGCCAAAGCATAGATTTGTTCGTAAGCAGGAATCGCATCATAATCATCTCCAAACTCAGAAGCAAAAATCTTTTGTTTGCTGCCGTCAGGTTTAGCATCTACCCCATGATACCAGTAACAAATTTCTTCACTCTCATCCAGGAAACGCATATTGTCATGCAAATACTCAGTTCCTTTTTCGGCAGCTTCGAGATAACGATCTTCTCCAGTTACCATATAAGCTACGGCAAAGCCATATACCAAGCGTGAAATTGTATCAGTTTCTTGGCGATTCGAGCCATTCTTTACCCCAACTAAACTAATATTAGTTCGATATTTACTGTAGTCTATTTCACCATCGCCAAATTGAGATTTTAAATAAAAATCAGCTAACTGCTGAATTTGCTTAACCCACCAGTCAGGCTTTTCAAACATATATTCACTATCTGTGCGTCCCACAAATACAATTTGCTTGGCTTCAAACTGGTTGCCATCTGCGTTGGGGTAGAAAATACCATAGACAGACAGATAACGCCCTGGAGTTAGCATCGATCTCATTTGGAAAGTGCAATCATAGTATGGCTCTCCCAAATTGCGGATCAATTGAGCATAAGTCATGGAGGTTAATGCTACCTCGTAATCTCTTTCATCGGAAGTTTGTAGATTAAAAGTCCCACAATCCCCTTTCTCTGGGTCAAAACTGGTAACGTATCCAGCAATTAAATCCGAAATGCAAAAATCAAGGTTATTCATAGGATTTTCTCGGTCAAAGAAACATTAAGCTAGTAAATTTATTGAGAAATGAGAACGGCAATACTGCGATCGCTAACTTGATAGCGATTGTCTTGAATCAATACTTCTCGACAGGGTTCTAAAATGTCTAAGGGAGACTCCTGAGCAGTGTCTACCACCTTGAACCAATTTCTGTCTGGGATGGGGGGAATTTCAAATTCTAAACTTTCCCAATGCATATTGAGCATGACATGAATATCAACTGCTCCATCAAAACCTGCCAAAGTATAAGCCAGAGCGCGGGAATTTGAGTCATCCCAACCTGGTTGATATAGTTGGCAACCATGCCAAGAGATATCTGCTAAACCACGCTCGTTAGTTTCACCGTTGAAAAAACCGCGACGACACAAACTACCATAGCGTTTGCGGAAGGCAATCATTGATTTGAAAAATCTGAATATCTCTGCATTCTTATAGATTAAATTCCAGTCAAACCAATTAATCTCATTATCTTGACAATAACCATTATTATTCCCTTTTTGGGTGCGTCCAAATTCGTCTCCCCCCAAAATCATAGGAATACCCTGAGAAAGTAACAAAATTGCGGCAAAATTCTTAATTTGACGCTTTCTCAATGCTTGAACTTCTGGATTATCGGTTTCTCCTTCGATGCCACAATTCCAGCTTAAATTTTCGTCGATGCCATCTCGATTACCTTCACCGTTCGCTTCATTGTGTTTGTAGTTATATGAAACTAAATCGTTCAGAGTAAATCCATCGTGACAGGTAATAAAGTTAATACCGTTAATTGGAGTCCTTCCATTATATTCATAGAGATCGGCACTTCCCGCTAAACGATTAGCCACGGCTCCGACTAGCCCAGGATCTCCTTTGACAAATTTGCGAATATCATCCCGATAACGTCCGTTCCACTCAGCATAGCGATATCCAGGAAAATAACCAATTTGATATAGTCCACCAGCATCCCAGGCTTCGGCAATCATTTTAGTATCGGCTAAAGTTCCAGAAGTTTCAATATGCCAGAGCACTGCTGGATTAACCATTGGTGCGCCATCTAACCCTCTAGACAGAATTGAGCCTTCATCGAAGCGAAAGCCGTCAACATGCATTTCTCTGACCCAAAACTCCAAGCATTCCACAATTAACTTATCCACCATCGGATGATTGCAGTTAACTGTATTACCACAGCCAGAATAGTCCATGTAATACTGCTTATCGAAGGAAACTAAATGATAGTAAATACTATTGTCTATGCCTCTAAAATTAATTGTTGGACCTTCGTGATTACCTTCACTTGTATGATTAAAAACTACATCTAAAATGACTTCAATTCCTTCTTTGTGCAAGGCTTTAACCATATCCCGAAACTGAGTTATCGGACTTGTCTCTTTGGGATCATAACAGTATGAAGTTTCAGGAGCAAAAAAGCTGTGAGGATCGTATCCCCAGTAGTTAGTTAATGGTTTACCATCAACTTCCCGAAGTGTTTCTTGCTGGTCAAAATCAAAGATTGGTAACAGTTCAACTGCAGTAATACCTAATTCTTTGAGGTAAGGTATCTTCTCGATTACCCCAGCAAAAGTACCAGGATATTTACAGTTAGAAGAAGCAGATTTAGTCAAGCCACCAACGTGCATTTCATAAATAATCGAGGAACTTATTGGTCTTCCCAGTGGGCGATCGCCTTGCCAATCATAATCATCAAGATCGATCACCGCACTGCGCATCGAAGTAGTTAAATTATCCTTGTCTCCTAAGGCGTCGATTCTGTTCCATAGATCGTGACTATTACCTTTAGAATAGGGATCGATCAAAACTTTATTTTTGTTAAAGCGATGTCCTGAACCATGTAAATCTTGAGGTCCATCAACTCTATAGGCATAGCCTGCCTTTGGCTTTAATCCTTGGACATATACATGCCAAAAGTGAAATGTTTTATTGGTTTTAGGATTTAATTTAATAATCTGGCTAGGTTGATGATCGTTAGGTCGATCGAATATTAACAGCTCTACTGAAGTTGCATGCTCGGAAAAAAGTGAGAAGTTAACTCCATTGCAATCTGGTGTTGCACCCAAAGGATGAGTACGCCCTGGCTCTATAGATTTATCGGCTGTTATTTTTTCTTGATTAGTCTTTGTTGTTGCAATCATCTGTTTATTTTTGTTCTAAGTGAGGTCAATGTAATCTTTGAATCTATTGGTTGGAATACTCAATCACATTTTCTAGTGCGTCTCAAACTGATTCTAGCGGTGAACTAGCTGGGATTAAATACAGGATTAATATCCATAAAAATCCGCAGTTCTGAAAATTTGTCACCCTGTAAACGGAGGATGTTGCAGCAAGGAAGCGAAACCACTGAACCATCTTTGCGCCAGCAGGTGATATCCATCTCCACAAAGACAACATCATTTCCTACTTCCGAGACCATCTTAATATGGTGAGATACTGCTGAAATTAGACCTGAGAAATTTTCCACAGATTTCTTAATCGATGTTTTATCGAAACAAACTTCAAAGTTACCAAACTGATATACTGGCGTATCAGTAAAGAAAGAAATAACTCCGTCGAAATCAAATGCTTCAACTCTTGAGAATAAACTTTTGATCAGGTTTGTAGTTGTATCGGGAAGTCTTTCTAGCATTAATATTTATTCCTTGTTTATCTATCTTGGTGGCATCAGCCATATATACTCTCAAAAATATAAAGTATTAATGAAGTATTACAGATAAGCGATCTCCAGATCGCAGATAATTTACGCTTATCTGTCAAATAGAGTCTATACAAGACTGATACAGCTTAATTGAATATTACGTCCTTTATTTAAGAGTTAGACTAATTAGCTACTAACTGTGCTTCCTCTGTGAAGACAACCTCATAAAATGAAGAATTGAAATCCTTAGCCAATTTGATAATCTGCTTCTTCCCAGCAGCAAAACCTGGGTTTTTACTAGCTGATTTCAGTGCTTCGTGGCTACTCCACTGGACATAATTGAGAACCTTTTTTCCGTCTAAGCTTTTGTGGATGCTGAACGATAGACATCCTGGGAGACTCATCGGTAGTTCTTTTTCCTCTACAAGGAAATCTATTAAGCTCTGTTGCTTTTCTGGTTCAACTGTGAAGACGTTAATAACAGTAACCATACCAGCTTTTTCATTGATTGTAATCATTGTTGCTCCTTGTTGTTAGTTAATAATAAGGTAGAAGTATGAGACTGAACTTATACTCAGATCGGTTAGTCAAAGCTCTGAGCGATCTTGGTATATTCGCCATTTTTGAATCTTTGAAGGTTAAGCTAATTAGCTACTAACTGTGCTTCCTCTGTGAAGACAACCTCATAGGGTGAAGAATTGAAATCTTTAGCCAATTTGATAATCTGCTTCTTATCTTCAGCAAAAACTGGGCTTTTAATAGCTGATTCGAGTGCTTCCTGGCTACTCCACTGGATATAGTTGAGAACCTTTTTTCCGTCTAAGCTTTTGTGGACGCTGAACGATAGTAAGCCTGGGAGACTACTCATCGGTGGTTCTTTTTCCTCTACAAGGAAATCTATTAAACTCTGCTGCTTTTCTGGTTCAACTGTGAAGACGTTAACTACGGTAAGCATACTGGCTTTTTCATTGATTGTAATCATTGTTATTCTTTGTTGCTAGTTAATAATAAGGTAGAAGTATGAGACTGAATTTATACTTTGTCGGTTAGCCAAAGCTCTGACTGGTCTGGGTATACTCGCCATTCTCGAATCTTGTTGCCTTCAAATCGTAAAATATCAGTGCAGGGAAAGGAGATAGGCTTGCCATCACTGCGACGAAAACATTTAGTATCCATTTCGATGATTACTGTGTCTTCTAGCTCCCAAGTGCCTCTGAATTCAAAAGGCCAATTTGGTTCAATAAAGCTAAAAAGCCAAATCAGATAATCGATGATATTTCGATATCCTCTCGTTTCTTTAGAGGCACCAACTTTGAAAAAAACATCATCTAAAAAGAAAGTCTTAAAATAATTCTCGTCATGTTTACCTGATGCTATCTGACTTGCTGCTATTTCCATCTCTATGACTAAGTCCAAGTTTGATTTTGTTAATACAGAGCTTGAAGCCATTAATTTTTCCTCTATCTGGATTGGCATTTAATGTTAACGAAAATAATGAAAACTAGAGTTAAAATATTAGTAGCTAACCTTTAATTTGGCTGGTATTTCCTTAGAATTTAGCGAAATGTTCTCGGTCCGTGCAGCTTAGATATTTCATTCATCCAAAGCTCTGACTGGTCTGTGTAGCTCCGCCATTCTCGAATCTTATTGTCTTTAAATCGCACAATATGAGTCCAAGGAAAGGAAATACTTTTGCTATCGCTGCGACGGATATATTTAGCATCCATTTCGACGATTACTGTATCTTCTAGCTCCCAAGTGTCTCTGAATTCAAAAGGCAAATTCGGTTCAGCAATGTCATAAAGCCAAGTCAGATAATCGATGATATTTCGACATCCCCTAAGTTCTTGAGAGGCACCGACTTTGAAATAGACATCCTCTAGAAAGAAAGTTTGAAAGTAATTCCAATCCTGTTTAGTTGCTGCTGTTTGCATCTCCATTACTAGATTCAGCTGGGAAACTGAGCTAGTTGAATTTTGTTGAGAAAAATTATGACCGTTTAACAACCATTTAGGTGCAAATCCAGTTTCAATTCTTTGTTTAGCTTCTGGATCTTCGGCAAAATGCTTTTTCATTATATCTGGCGAGATAAGCCTTTTTCTTTGACTTACGCTAAAGACAGAAGCCGAGTCGGGAACTGGAATACTGGGTTCAAAGACAGGATTAACATCCATAAATATTTTTAGTTCAGAAAATTTGTCCCCTTCTACTCGAAAAATATTACAGCAAGGAAGTGAAACAACTGAGCCATCTTTGCGCCAATAGATGACATCCATTTCCACAAACACCAAATCTCCCAATTCCCAGATCATTTTGATTTCGTGGTAGACTGCATCGATCTGGCTAAAAAAGTTGTCGGCTGATTTCTTAATCGATTCTCGGTCAAAACAAACCTCAAAGTTGCCGAACTGATACACTGGAGTATCGGTAAAAAAAGTAATAAACCCTTGAGAATCAAAGGCTTCACCTCTGGAGAACAAAAGTTTTACCAGCTCCACATTTTTTCCAAGAAATGGTTCTAGAATTAAGCTTTTTTCCTTTGGAACTGGTGTTTTTAAAGCAGAATTAAAAGCTTTGTCGTTTCGATCTATATTTTTTCTGGGAATTTTTTCTACCACTGAGCTATCCTCTTTCATAGTTTATACTTCTTGCTGTTGGGCTATAGTTTTTCTATTGAATAAAACTTCTGAAACCTGAGAAAAATTTTCGGTGTTGTTGAATCAAGAAATGAAACGATACAGATATCTCCTTTACCAAATATTGGGTTTTTAAACAAATTAAAGTATCTAGTCATCTTACTTGAAGAATTGTCTCTGGTTCATAAGCACCTGAATATAATATTATTGATTATGTTAAAATCCATAATTAATAATATTCCATTTAATTTAGCTTTTAGCTAGTGAAATTTAGGAAATTAAGTATGATTTTTAGTTAGCTCAATAGTTAGAAAGATTAAATCAAGAACTGATTGGTCTTTTTTAGATAAGTCTTTTAACCAAAAATTTATTCAAAATAATAAATTTTAGACAAATATTAGATAATGATTTTGGTATCATGTAATAAACAAACTTGAAAATAGTAAAGTTTGTTTATTACCTTTTTTATTAACCATCAACACTTCTGCTCAATAATATTGCCAAATATATTAAAGTTACGCTCAACATAGATTTTTACCTGGACACTAAAACCAAAACGATTATCGCTGTAGATAAGCCACCAACGAGCTATTACTTGCAGTTCGCTACAGTCGGTTTGTTTGATTTCACTAGGACGCAGATTTTCTATTTGTGCCTAATTTGCGATCGCCAAAATCAGTCGTACAGTTTCTCGATCTGCTTCTAGTCATTTACTCTCTTTTAAAAGATTTTGGAGAGTTTCATAGCGATAAATATTGCTAACTCGTAATAGTTTTTCTTCGAGGCTGGCTATTTTTTCTTTTAACTGTTTGATTTCGCTTTCTGAAGAAGATTTCGTATTAGTTTGAGACATAGAAAGAGCTTAATTTGTTGAAATTTATAAATACAGGACTTACGCATTATGATAATTTTTACGCCATATGTGATGTGATGTAGGGTGAGGCATCGCCTCACTCTGCCAATGGTGTGTTTAAGGATTGTTTGCATAAGTCCTAAAATAGTTGAAAACGCGCCTCAATTTTATCTGTTCTAATATGGCTCTTCAAAAACTGTCAGAAAATTTGGTTGACACTGCTTAATCTCAACAGTAATTCCCAAGGCTTTTTCTTCAATTAAATCGTCAATGTAGCCAGATTGCTTTTGTTTAGCTTCTTTAATGTTATTAAAAGGCCCGAAAAAGTAAGTACAGCAAGGCATAGCAGTACGAATTTCTACCCACCAAGGATTTTTTTTTCGGTTTATCAATGAATGTAACTTGAATTTAAGTGGTGATTTCATAATCTTAATTAGGTTAGGGACAAAAAAATAGTTGGACTAAGAAGAAGTAATAGCATAATTTAATTCAAGAATGATTTGCATAACGCAAATTACAGCTATAACTCCA
This sequence comes from Hyella patelloides LEGE 07179, assembly GCF_900659865.1. GTDB lineage: Bacteria > Cyanobacteriota > Cyanobacteriia > Cyanobacteriales > Xenococcaceae > Hyella > Hyella patelloides. The sequence continues at coordinate 4,384 of NZ_LR213779.1, read as the reverse complement.
ATAAGTTGGACAGGAGAAAAATTGGCTTCAGCTATGGCGAGAATCATCATCAAAGCTCCAGAGCCAAAACGAGATCCAATTAGTAATTTGGGCGTTGCTGAATCAAAGTATGATTTTAAAAATTAGAGCTTGTTTATAAATCTTTAGAAGGCTTAGAGCTTAGAGCTACGAACCTTATCATTATTGATTTCATACCTCAAATCAGCAACGCCGTAATTTGCAGCCTCGTTGATGATTACTAGCAATCAAACCAGTAAAATTAATAATTCCCAGAGTAAATAGACACATAGCCACAGCTGAGCAAATCAACCAACGCTCTGTTTCTAAATAGACTTGTGAACCCTAAAAAAAAGCGATTAAAATGATATCTATCTCAGCGTTTAATTACTTTAGCGAAATAAAAATTTTTCCTTTCACTACACTTATTGTGCTACCTATACCCATATTTTATCCAGTAAAAATAAAGAAGTTAAGAAAAAAATTAGTTCTTTTGCTGATGTTGGTTTTATAAGTTAATGAAATAAATATATTACATCTTGTGCAACCTTCTCATCAGAAATAAGTTGTTGAAAACGAAGTGAGTAAGTAAAGTTTACAATTAATACGACTGGTTAAATGCCACAAATCTCTAGCTTTAACAGTTGTCATCTGACAACGCTCAACAAGCTGTCCGATAACGGTTTCAATTAATTGTACTTGAAAACAAGAAGGGGAAATGATTTTAATTTCCCCTACACAAGACTAATTTCTATTGAGACAAAGAAAGATACATCACTAGCTTCATCTTCTTCCATGCCAAACTTAATTTAGTCTCCTAGACAAATATTCAAACCTCTAGCAGTCTTAATCAAAGTACCGTGAGGATCGACTGTACGATAGTCTTTAATTGCTTCTGTGATGGGTACAGATTTAACAGATCGCTCTTGCCAGGTTACCATGCGATCGTATTTTTCCTCGGCAATTAATTCTACTGCTGCGACACCAAAAGCAGAAGCCAGGATGCGGTCTAAAGGCGAAGAAATACCACCTCTTTGAGTATGACCCAAAACGGTTACTCTAGTTTCGGCATCACTAATAGCGGTAATTTTTTCTGAGAGATATTGACCAATACCTCCCAAACGACAATCCGCAAAATGTCCTTGTTCGAGTAATTCTCCTGTATCTGTGCAAACTGCTTCAGAAACGACAGCAATAGAATAATCTCTACCTCTGGCTTGTCTTTCTTTAATATAGTTACAGATGTTTTCCAAGTTATAAGGAATTTCGGGAATTAAAATAATATTTGCGCCCCCTGCTATTCCTGCATTAAGAGCAATATGTCCTGCATCTCTTCCCATAACTTCCACAATCATTACTCTACTGTGACTGGCTGCGGTAAAGTGCAAGCGATCGATCGCTTCTGTAGCAATATTCACCGCCGTATCAAAACCAATCGATCTTTCTGTAACACCAACATCATTATCAATAGTTTTGGGAATACCGACTAAATTAATACCACCTTGTTGCGCCAGTTTTCTTAAGATAGCGAGACTACCATCTCCACCAATACCAATCAAAGCATCTAAACCTAACTTATGGTAGCCTTCAATAATACGATGCGATCGGTCTACAAAACTACCATCAATCATCGGAAAAGCAAAAGGATCGCCTTTATTAGTTGTACCGAGAAATGTTCCTCCCATCGTTAAGTAAGGATCGACCTGTTTGACAGATAGTTGAATTGCTTCAGGGGGATGAGACATTAAACCATGAGTTGCTTTGCAAATTCCCCAAACTTCCCAACCATAGACTTTGATCGCACAACGGGTAACAGCTCTAACAACGGCGTTTAAACCAGCGCAATCTCCCCCACTGGTTAGTATTCCAATCTTTTTCCTTTTGGTCATATGTGTATGTTGCTTAATAATGACGATCTTATTTTTCTACTTCTTGGATCGATTAGTCTAATAATGAAACAAGTCTCCATAATTTGAAGAGGAAGGCGCATTAAGAGAAGAAAAAGCATAAATAGGGGAGATTAAAGATCGACCAGAAAATAATCCCAAGTCTCAGGCATTTACGATATATTTGGGCGATCTCAGGGGTAGAGAATCTTCCTTGAACAATCCAAGAGTTTAATCAAGCTTAGTTATTTATTTAATAATCGGGATCTCATTGGTCTAATTGCTAATTATTTTTTCAGAATTGTAGCTATCTAGTGTACTTTACAATTCAGTTAAGAAAGTACCTAATATAGTATATGGCGATCGCAAAAATAGTAACAGAACAAATCAAAATTCCCAATCAAGATTTAGCGATAGATGCTTATCTGGCTCAACCCCAAGATTCGGGGTCATATCCAGCAATGATCGTCATCCAAGAAATATTTGGAGTTAACGATCATATAAAGGATGTTACAGAACGTATTGCCCAACAAGGTTATATTGCAGTTGCTCCTGCTATTTATCAGCGTCAAGCACCAGGTTTTGCGGCGGGATACACCCCCGAAGATGTTACTCTGGGTCGTCAGCATAAAGAGCAAACTAAAGCTAAAGAACTTTTAAGCGATATTCAAGCAACCATTGATTATCTTTACCAGCTACCTTCAGTTAAAACTACAGGAGTTGGCACAGTGGGCTTTTGTTTTGGAGGTCATGTAGTTTATTTAGCTGCTACTTTAAACGATGTTCGAGCAACCGCTTCTTTTTACGGCGCACAGATAGTCAATTGGTGTCCTGGAGAAGATGAACCCACTATTAAACGTACCAAAGACATTGATGGTACAATTTATGCCTTTTTTGGCACAGCCGATTCTTTAATTCCCAACGAACAAGTAGACCAAATAGCCACCGAATTGGCTACACAGCAAATCGAGCATCGGGTATTTCGTTATGAAGGTGCGGATCATGGCTTTTTTTGCGATCGCCGTCAAAGCTACAACCCCGACGCAGCAAAAGATGCTTGGCAGAAAATGCTAGACTTGTTTAGCCAGAAATTATGAATGAATACTTCTATTCTAATATCGAGAGATCGCTCTCAAGATAACTCTGCAAAACACTCGTAACCTTAAAGTCAACTATTTAACCCTATGAATTCTGATACTGCTCCTTCTCAAAACGCTCAACCCTTTTCTATGGATGATTTCGCCCAAGCGTTAGAGAAATACGATTATGAATTTGCCAAAGGACAACTCGTTAAAGGTACAGCAGTTCAACATGATGCTGATGGTGCTTACATTGATATTGGCGGAAAATCCCCTGGTTTTCTACCACGAAGCGAAGCAGCTTTGGAAAGAGTTGAAAATCTAGCTGATGTAATTCCCCTTAATGAAGAATTGGAATTCATCGTTATTAGAGAACAGAATGCAGAAGGACAAGTAACCCTCTCTCGTCGTCAGCTACAAATTCAAGCAGCTTGGGATGCTATTTCTGAGATAGCAGAAAGCGGAAAATCAACTCAAATGAGGGTTACAGGAGTTAATAAAGGTGGTGTTATTGGACAAGTAGAAGGCTTAAGAGGCTTTATTCCGCGATCGCACTTACAGCAACGAGATAACCTAGAATCTTTGGTAGGACAGCTTTTGACCGCTACTTTCTTAGAAGTAAATCCCGAACAACGTAAGCTGGTTTTATCTCAAAGAGATGCCATGAAAGCTGCTGCGATGACCAATTTAACTGAGGGGAGTTTGGTTACTGGTACTGTGGTTAATCTTAAACCCTACGGCGCATTTATCGATCTTGGCGGAGTAACAGGTTTATTACATATTAAAGAAATTAGCGGAACTCATATTGAATCGCTCAATACGATTTTTAAACCAGGACAAGAAATTAAGGTATTAATCGCTCAGGTAGATGAATATAAAAATCGTTTATCTCTCTCTACTAAAGTGTTTGAAGAATACCCAGGAGAATTATTAGAAAAGTTTGACGAAGTAATGGCAAACGCCGAAGAAAGATTAGAAAAATCGCGAAGCCAACAAGAGAGTTGATGATTTTGTTAGTCCCGTCCCATCTTCGTGGGATAATATCAAGCGGGATAATATGGTTAGTGGTTAGTTGTTAATTGTTGGCTATCAATTGATAATTGATAGTTAATTCCATAACTCTAATTTTTTATTTGTTATTACGGTGGTGAAATCGGCATAAGGTCTATTAGCATCCCCACCGTCAATTACTCATTGCTGGTATTCTGTAAAATTATAGTCTCTCAAACCATCTGATACTGAATATTTGACTAAGAGGTTAGGGCAATGACACGTATTTTAACTACTATCAAGATGGGAGCAGGTCAAAGATGCAAGAACAAGAATACTACTAAGCAAAAATAGTATTATTTAGATAAGCCCTAAAGGATTAGCTTCGCGTCACGCATCGATGTTTAAGAACTTGCGGTACGTTTTCGAGAT